>JBBRGK010000016.1:0-17018 GCA_038240805.1 Dehalococcoidia bacterium
ACCATCAGAATCAGGACGGCCGCCAGTCCGATCGCGGATGCCAGACCGATCGGCCACTGGCTACCGTTCAACCGGACCCGCGTATCCCTCGCTCTGGTCATCATCAAAGCGAACAGCACGAGGATGACGACCGCACCGCCGTACAGCAGGATCTGCACCAGCGCAAGGAACTCGGCCGAGATAAGCACGAAAACGCCTGCGGTCATCAGCAGCGTCATAATCAGGAAGAGCGCCGCGTGCACGATGTCTCGTGAGAAAACGACGCCCATAGCTCCTGTCACAGCCAGCCCACCGATGATGTAGAACATCACCTGCGTGGCATGCAATGACGAAAATACGTCGGTAAACTCGTGCGAAAGGACCAGGAAGGCAAGCCCGGCAACAAGCAGCAGCGCGACTGGCGCCATGGTCGAGATCAGGCCACCGCCGCTGAACACAACGCGCAGCGCCGCGATGAACGCCAGTGCCGCGAAAACGCCGAAGAGGACTTCCATTTCGCCCGGGACGCTCCTCTAGATTTCCAGGGGCGCGAATCGCCGTTCGCCGGGCCGCGCACGACCAGACAAACCTACGCCTGTGGCACCCACGCCTGAACCTCGCCCGCGTAGGACTTCGCCAACAGCTCATCGAGATCCATAACCAGCTCTTGCCGGTCGTAGACGGACAGCTCGTGTCCGCTCCAGGTGTTGTTCATCGCGATCGCATCGAAATTGCAGACCTCGATGCAGATGTTGCAGCGCATGCAGCGGCCATAGTCGATCCAGAAGGTGTCCACGATCTTGCGCCGCTTGCTCTCGCCCGCTTTGAACTTCGGGTTGTCGCGCATCGTCACGGTCATGCAATCGACGGGACAGGCGCGCTCGCACGCCTGACAGCCGGTACAGAACGGCTCGACCACCCGCTCGTCCCAGAGAAGCAGCGGAAAAGCCCGCTCGCGTTCGGGGATAGGGCGATGAACTTCGGGATACTGAGTCGTCACGGGGCGGCGCATCGTCGTGGTTAGCGTCGTCCGCATGCTTTTCAACAGGCCAATCATGAACCAGACTCCTCAACCGTCAGAACGTGCCGGACCGTGCCCGCCACGGAGAGTTTCGTCAAACGCCACGGCCTGCGGTCAGCTGACGCACCGCTTCCAGGCGTTCCTCACGCGGCCGGCGCATGCCCAGCCGTTGGGCACCGACCTTCACCGCATAGAACAGCGCCGCGAGCAGCGCACCCGAGGTCAGCCCCAGCCAGAGCCCCCAACCCCAGGGCGAGTAAACAAGAATCAGGCCGGTGACGAAGACCTGCACGAAGCTGAGCGGGATGAGCACTTTCCAGGCGAACGACATTAGCTGATCCACCCGCATACGCGGCAGGGTAGCCCGCAACCAGATCATCGCAACGATGATCATGCCTGCCTTGATGCCGGTGATCAGTAACCCGTACCAGGGCTGAAACGCGCCGGGAATCCTGCCTCCCGCCGGCCATTGGTAGCCACCCAGGAAGAGGGCAGAACCAAGAACTGCGAAAATGAACAGGGCACTGTACTCGGTCAGCTGGAAGAACGACCAGCGGATACCGCTGTATTCGACCGTTACGCCGCCAACTACCTCCGACTCCGCCACTGGGATGTCGAACGGGTTGCGGTTGGTTTCAGCCAGCATCGCGATCAAGAAAATAAAGGCGGGCAACGGCTGAATCAAGATGTTCGGAATACGGTGCTGCTGCTCAACAATCGCGCGCAGATCGAGCGTGTTAGAAACCATCACGATCGACAGCGCCGCGAGCAGGAGCGGGATCTCGTAACTGATCATCTGGGCGACGGCGCGGACGCCGCCGAGCAGGGCGTACTTGTTGTCCGAGCCCCAGCCGGCCATGACCCAGCCGACGATGTTCACCGACGTGACCGCGAGGATGTAGAACAGGCCAAGATCAAAGAAGCGAATGCCCCAGTCGTGCGCGTACGGCAGGGCGACGAATCCGAGAAACACCGGCACGAACACCAGATAAGGCGCCAACTCGAACACCCAGCGGTCTGCGAGCCGGGGCCGGAGGTCCTCTTTGGTCAGCAACTTCAGCGCATCGGCAACAGGCTGAAACAGCCCGGCCGGCCCCGTACGGGTCGGGCCAAGCCGCTGCTGGATTCTCCCGATCACCTTGCGCTCGATGTAGGTGAGCGCGAGCACCAGCAACGTCATCCACAGCGTGATCAACCCGACCCGGACGATAGCGTCGAGCCATCGTGCAGGCACGTCGAAAATAGTCCCAAGCAGAAGGTACGACACGCGGACACCTCAGCCGGCGGCGAACTCTACCGGCAGCGTACGTGACTTTGTTTTAACGGTCTAGCGTCGAACTAATCCGCTGGCTACCGATCGACTTCGCAGAGCACGATGTCGGTTGAGCCAAGAATGATGACCGCATCGGCAATATACTCGCCGATCGTCATCTCGCGCAGCGCCATCAGGTTGGAGAATGAAGGAGAGCGCATTTTCAGGCGATACGGCTTGTTGCCACCCTTCGAAACGAGGTAGATGCCGTATTCCCCGCGAGGGTTCTCGGTGCGCATATAGCATTCGGATGCCGGGATCCGCAGCATTCGCGGCATCTTTTCCGGCATCAGCGGCCCCGTTTTTGGCATCTGTTCGAGGGCCTGCTCGACGATGCGCAGTGACTGCCGCATCTCCTCAAGCCGCACGGCGTAGCGGTCGAAGCAGTCGCCGTGCTCTCCGATTGGGATATCGAAGTCGAACCGATCGTAAATGGAGTAAGGCTCGTCCTTGCGGAGGTCGTACTTCACACCGGAGGCGCGCAACATCGGGCCGGTAAGGCCGTATTCGATCGCCTTTTCGGCGCTGATCAGGCCCACGCCCTTGCAGCGGCTGACAAAGACTTCGTTCGTCGTCAGCATGCTGTCGATGTCGGCGATGCCCTGCCGCAAGCGCTTGATCAACGCCGTGAGTTTCGCATCGAACCCGATCTGGGGCTCCCACGCCACGCCGCCTACGCGGAAGTAGTTATACATGATCCGCTCGCCCGTCAGTTCCTCGAAGAAGCGCTGAATATCTTCGCGATCACGGAAGGCGTAGGTGAACATCGTGCCAAAGACGCCAACATCGGTGCCGAAAGCGCCCATGAACATAAGATGCGAAGCGACCCGGTTCATCTCGGTGCAGATGACTCGCATGTACTCGGCACGCTCGGTCGGCACGATGCCAGCGAGCTTTTCTGCCGCCATCACATAGCAGTGTTCGCAGTTAAAGTTGCCCAGGTAGTCGGTGCGGTCCTGGATGCCGATTCCCTGACGGTAGTCGAGGTTCTCGGACAGTTTCTCGCCGCCCCTGTGCATGTAGCCGATGACCGGTTCTACATCGACCACGAGCTCACCGTCTATCGATAACACCATGCGGAAAACACCGTGGGTGCTGGGGTGCTGCGGTCCCATGTTGATGTCGATAGAAACGGTTTCAAATTCCTGATCGATGGTCGTCAAGCTGTTCCTCTCCCGGTTCGCGTCCGGCTTCCCTCCTACCCATGCACCCAGGCCGAGATGCGGGCAGGTTGGAGCTAGAACGTCTCCACGCCCTGCTTCAACTCGATCGGAGCCAGCGGGTGCGCCTTCAGCAGCGGATGGATCGTCATGTCGTCGTCGAGCAGAAGGTGCTTGGGGTTTGGGTGCCCGGTGAAGGTGACGCCAAACATTTCCGCTATTTCGCGCTCATGCCAGTCCGCACCGAGCCAGAACGGAGTGATCGAGTCGATCGCGGGTTCAGCCGGCAGCAGCGTTTTGATGTGCACGGCATGCCTGTTCGTATAGGAGTACAGCGAGTAGATCAGCTCGATGCCCTGATCCAGCTGATCCACACCCGTCATGCAGCGCAGGAATGTGAATCCGAACTCTGGACGCTCTTTTGCCTGACGCAGCAGGAGCGTGATTTGTTTCGGATCGACGCGGATCTGGGTCTCGCCGCCGCCGTTGCGTCCGGTTTCGAGCACAATGCTGGGGAAAAGGTTGCTGAATAGCCTGGCGACAGGATCGTCCTGCGGCGGAACCGCTGCTGCTGCGGCGTCGGTCGTCATCGGTTTATTTTGCGAGTAGCGTCCGGCGTCATCTAGCGGCCGACGGTGCCTCGCTCCTCCATGATTTTCTTCTGCAGGGCGATGAATCCGTCGATCAGCGCCTCCGGCCGCGGCGGACAACCGGGCACGTAGACATCAACGGGGATGAGCTTGTCCACACCTTGAACCACACGGTCGTACTGCGTGTATGGGCCACCGTTCGTGGCGCAGGCGCCCATGCTGATCACCCACTTCGGGTTCGGCATCTGTTCGTACAACAGCTTCACCGCCGGAGCCATCTTCTTGGTCACCGTGCCGGCCACGATCATGACATCAGACTGTCGAGGGCTCGGCCAGGGAACGATACCAAAGCGGTCGAGGTCGTAGTCGGACATGTAGGTTGCGATCATCTCGATCGCGCAGCAGGCGAGGCCGAACGTCATCGGCCAGAGCGAGCTTTTTCGGCAGAGAGCAAAAACTGCATCGGCCGGCACCTGCAGGATGCCAGGCAGAAGCGACCGATAGGCGGACTTGCCCGGCACAACGGCGAGCGGCAGCAGCCGCGCGTGCTCCGGCGAAAAGTCCGGCACGTACACAGGTGCCATTGGCATCGTGGGAATCTCCGGCTGCGTAGGCCGGAGCGGTGTCGAAGGCTCGACAGGCACAGCTGTTGTCGCCACGGCCGGCGAGCCAGAAGTTGCTATCTCCACTGTAAAACCCCCTTCTTCCATGCGTAGGCCAGTCCCGCCGCGAGAATCAGAATAAACACAGCCATCTCGTAGAAGGCCTGCGTGCCCAGCGAGCGGAATATTACGGCCCACGGGAAGAGAAACACGGCTTCCACATCAAAGATGAGGAAGAGAATCGCAAACAGATAGTAGCGGACGTGGATCTGACCGACGCTACGTCCGATCGGCAACATGCCGCACTCATAGGAAGTGCCTTTCGCCCGCGACGGTGCTTTTGGCGCGAACAGCAGGTTACCGATCAGCGCAACCGAGATCAGGGAGACGCCAACGAACAGCGCAACCACCACGGCGGTCCAGTTATCGAGTACCTGATTCACGGTTGCTTCGGCTCCCACTAAATTCTCTTATACTCTGTCACACAGATGAACGCAGAGCCAAAGGACATCGGCCCTCCCGCCCTGCCGGTTGAGGCGAATACGATCGTGCGGATCGTGTCACACTGCAATTTGTGATGTCAATCGCAAAGTCGGTTGCCGTGCTCCCTTGCTGGCGCCGCCGCTACCAACGTGCCACCATGCAGGACGACGGACCTGGGTACATTATCTTAGTTTGTCTTTGCCTGAGGAGGCCGCAAGAATGCAGCGCAGCCGAGATGCTGTAATTCGCGTACCGCTCTGGGTTCTCATCACCGTCACTGTTGTGGTGCTGCTCCAGGTGGTGCCGTTGCCGTTTAAGCACGTGTTCATCGTGCTGTTCACGGCGATCTTGCTTGCGACAGCCGTGGCTCCGGCCGCCAACCGGCTGCACCGTTACGGCGTGCCCCGGACGATCTCCATATTACTGATCTACCTGCTGGTCGTCGCAATAATCGCCGGCACGATTGCGCTACTCGTACCACTGGTGATCACCGAAATTGGTCACGTGCAGGAGCGGTTGCCCGAATACTCCGATCGTCTGAATGATCTGCTGGCGCGCTTCACGCCGAAAGGTCAGCAGCCACTATCCAGCGATCAGATCTTTTCGTCGCTTTCCGGCAACCTCAGCAATACCGCGCGCTACCTCGGCGACCTGGCGCTCACGATCGCGGGACTGTTGCTGACAATGCTCGTCATCCTGGTCACGGCGTACTTCCTCGCCGTCGATCCCGAGTTCGCGCAGCACCTGGTAGCGAGATTCTTCGCCCCTGCCGGCCGGCCACATGTGCGAACAATTCTCACCAACATCGGCGTGCGCCTGGGCCACTGGGTGCGGGCACAGATCGTGCTGGCGCTGTTCTTCGGCATCTCTTTCGGAGTCAGTCTCGCGGTGATGGGTGTGCCGTATGCGCTGACCCTTGGGATCACCGGCGCCGTTCTGGAGGTGATCCCGTACGTCGGCGGCTTCATCACCGTCATCATTGCGACGCTGGTCGCGCTCACCGCGCAACCGTGGCAGATTGCCGGCGTCATCATCGCCTACACCGTGGTCACAAACATTGAGGCGCACATCGTCGAGCCTCTGGTGATGGGTCGCATGCTCGGACTCCACCCGCTTACTGTAATTTTATCCCTATTCATCGGCGGCGAGACGCTCGGCATCCTCGGGGCGCTGCTCTCGGTCCCCTTCGCGGTGGTAATCCAGGTGTTGCTGGACGAGATCTACAAGTCCCACACCGCCGAGCCGGATCTCACCGCCGCGACACTGGCGCCTGCGACAACTTTCGAGATGGCCGCAATGGAGGCGTCACCGCCGGTTGCATAACAGCGGATCAGCCGGAATCCCCACGCCAGCTCGGCGGCCGAATCATGTCGCCCATGCGCTCCAGTTGCCCACGGTGCGTTTGCACGAGGCCTAGGAGCATGCGCTCGCCTTTTTCCGTCAGACGAAGAGCAACCGCGCGCCGGTCGTGTGAATGCGGGTTGCGTTGCACGAGATCGTTGGCAACGCTGCGATCTACCAGGCCTACAACGCTGTTGTGGGAAGACTGCAGCCGTTCGGCGATTTCGGTCATCGTTGCCCACTCGCGGCCAGGAAAGCCTTTGATAGCCAGCATCAACTGGTATTGCTGCGGCGTGAGGCCGATTGAACGAACCGCCTGCTCGCTGAAACGGAGATAGATCCGGAGCGCGTGGCGAAACCGCGCCAACGACTCATAATCTGACTTGGTGAATTCAGCCTCACTACCGGACGCCTGCACCACACTGGCCGGCGCCACCGGAGAGCGGGCTGGTGTCTGCCGGGGCGGCCTGGGTGTCGAACTCTTGCGTCCCGCTTCCGTCATCCACCTACCTCATCGCATAAAGGCACACCGGCACACGGACACCCGCGGCATACCGACGGCGTCTACAGGTTGTCCAGACTTGCCTTCAGGGCCGCCCGCTTCGCCAGCGCGGCATCGAGGTCATCTTCCACCTTACGGATGACCACCTCCGGCGCCCTGTCGCGGAAGGCTGAATTGGCGAGCTGCTTTTCCAGGCGCTCGACCTGAGCCTCTACCTGCGCCAGTTCCTTCTGCAATCGGGACCGCTCGGCGTCGAGATCGACCATGCCAGCCAGGGGCACCACAATCGTAACGCCCTCTACGATGGCGCGCGCCGCTCCCTGAGACGGCGCCTCGCCAGGGGCCACAAGATGAACCGGCCGCACGCGTGCCAGCGCTTCGATCAACTCACTCCGAGAGGCAAGCGCCACCCGCAGCTCCTCGTTCTCGACTTCGAGAAACGCTTCCACGAACCGCGCAGGTTCAACCCGCTTCTCGGCCTTGATATTGCGAATGCCGCGCACGGTGTCGATGAGCGCCGCCATCGCATTTGCCGCATCTCTATCATCGAACTGCGCCTGCATATCCGGATATGGGGCCACCATCAGGGCTTCCGGCTCGTCCGCAGGCAAAAGCGGCTGCAGGTTCTGCCAGATCTCCTCGGTTACGAACGGGGCGAACGGGTGCAGGAGCTTTAGCCCGGTCGCAAGTACATGCGCCAGCACAGGCAGCGGCGACGGATCGCCACGCGAGAGCCGTACTTTCACTGCCTCGATGTACCAGTCGCAGAACTCGCCCCAGAGGAAGTCGTAGATCTGCCGGCCCGCCTCGCCGAGATGGAAGTCGGTCATCAACTGATTCACGTCGCGAGCGAGTGCGTTGGCGCCACTGATGATCCAGCGATCCTCCAGGTGCATCGACGCGGTGCCGCCGGCGGGCAAAGCCACGGCCGGTCGGCCTTCGAGCTTCTGAATCACGAAGCGGGCGGCGTTCCACAGCTTGTTGCAGAAGTTACGGGCGGCCTCGACCTTCTCGCGCGAGAACTTCATGTCATTGCCGGCAGTAGAGTTTGTTGCCAGCGCGAAGCGCAGGGCATCGGCGCCGAACTCAGTCACGATCGTGAGCGGATCGATCACATTGCCCTTGGTTTTGCTCATCTTTTGGCCGGCCTCATCCCGCACCATTCCATGCAGAAAAACGGTGCTGAACGGCGACTCGTGCATGTTGTACAGCCCGAGCATGATCATCCGGGCGACCCAGAAGAAGAGGATGTCCCAGCCGGTTTCCAGCACGCTGGTCGGGTAAAAAAGCTCCAGGTCCTTTGTCTGTCGTGGCCAGCCGAGCGTGCTGTGTGTCCATAGTCCCGACGAGAACCAGGTATCAAGCACGTCCTCGTCCTGCCGCAGGTCCGCGTCACCGCACTTTGCGCAGGCAGAAGGTGTTTCGATCTCAACGAACTGCTCACCGCAGGCATCGCAGTACCACACGGGGATGCGATGCCCCCACCAGAGCTGGCGGGAGATGCACCAGTCACGGATGGTCTCCATCCAGTTCAGATCGACCTTCTCGTAGCGCTCCGGCAGCACGCGGATCTGGCCACTGCGCACTACGTCGATCGCACGGGCAGCCAGCGGCGCCACTTTTATGTACCATTGCAGCGAAACTATCGGCTCAACGACCGTCTCACAGCGGTCGCAATGGCCGATCGAGGTCGTGTAGGGCTCGATCCTGACCAAAAGCCCGGCGGCGTCGAAATCATCGACGATGCGGTGCCTCGCCTCGTAGCGGTCCATGCCCGCGTACGGCCCCGCTTCATCGTTCATCGTCGCGTCGACGTTCATCACATTGATAATCGGCAACCCGTGTCGCAGGCCGACCTCATAGTCGGTCGGGTCGTGACCCGGCGTGACTTTGACCGCACCGGTACCAAACTCTTTCTCGACCTCCGCGTCCGCAATGATTTCAAGCTCTCGGCCGATGATCGGCAACCGTGCCTTGGTGCCAATTATTTCCCGCCAGCGCTCGTCCTCCGGGTTCACCGCAACGGCCACGTCGCCGACAATCGTCTCGGGCCGTGTCGTCGCCATCTGGATGAACTCGCCGGTTTCAGCGCCAGCGCCATCGATCAACGGGTACTTGATGTGCCAGAGGCTGGTCTGCTCCTCCTCGTGGTTCACCTCCAGGTCCGATAAAGCGGTCTGGCAGCGCGGGCACCAGTTGATGATCCTCGTGCCCCGATAGATCAGGCCATCGTCGTAGAGATGCTTGAACGTGGTCCGAACCGCCAGTTGCGGCGTTTCGTCCATCGTGAAGCGGTTGCGAGACCAGTCGCACGAGACGCCGAGCTTACGGTGCTGGTCGTCAATACGGTGCCGGGTTTTACGGACCCACATCCACACACGTTCAACGAACTTCTCGCGTCCGAGGTCCTGCCGGGTGAGCGCCTCTTTGGCAAGCTCTCGTTCGACCACCATCTGGGTAGCGATGCCAGCGTGATCGGTACCTGGCAAGAAGAGTGTCGGGTCGCCGCGCATACGATGCCAGCGTGTGAGCGCGTCCTCGATCGCCGCTGTCAGCGCATGACCGAGGTGCAACTCGCCTGTGACGTTCGGCGGCGGCATGATGATGGTAAATGGCTCACGGTCGCCGGCTGTGCTGCCTTTTTCCCACGCCTCGTCGGAAAAAATTGGAGAAAAGTAGCCCTGCGACTCCCAGAACTCGTAGATGCGGCTCTCGACAGCACCCGGCTCGTACGCCCGAGGCATTTCTCCCCGGGGCGCTTCCGCCCCGGCGGCTTTCCCGCCGGCGGTTTTCCGATTGTCGAGCCGTCCCGCCTGCTGCGTGGCCATGACCACATCTCTCCCCGAAGCCTGTATGGCTGAAAGCGAATCGGCATCGCGAACACCGGCTAAACGGAAAGGGCGTCCCCCCGTGGGCGGGCGCCCGGTACACAGGTAATCGTACCTGTGGGGTCCGAGCGCGGTCAACGCGGGCGCCGCGTTCGAACTGGTCACCGAGGGTGCGCAAACGGTCCGAGCAGGCACGAACGCGGCCGGCAGTGGCTTCGCAGTGGGCTGAGAGTAAGTCCGCCTATGTGGCCCGCTTCAACAGGAGCGACTCGTAGTTGCGGAAAGGCGGCCTGCCCGCCCTCACGAGGCTCTGGACCTCTTGTACGGCGTTCTCTGCGCGCCGGACGATGTCGGGCGGGTAGCGCATCGCCAGAGCATTGCGCTTGAAGTCTTCCTCGCCGTCGACGCGCATTCCGATTCCATCGGTGACGGCGATCTCCAGGTCGAGATCAACGTACGAGATCTTGCCATCGGTGAACGACGCAGGCATCGCAACGTTGCAGGAGTAGAAATAAGGCTCGCCGTCGCGCAGCGCGGCGCGGATGTTGTACCAGCGATCGCTCCAGTAGAACTGGAGGGTGTCTGCTGGCCAGGGATAGATTCGGTCGCCCGAGCTTATGTTCTCGCCGGCATTGGAATGAACGACCAGCAGACTCGGAGCTTTGCCCGCAAAGGAAGCCTGCCATTGCCAGGTCGAGCTTCCGTCGAAGCTGCGTGATTCCACCGTGTACGGTGTTTCCGGACCCATCCACCCTCCGCCTCGCCGCACGTCGCCAGCCTCGCCCAGTATAAACGATGAGAATAGAACATGCGTGCATGTTTACCGATTTGCCTGGGAGCGGAAGATCAGCAGAGTTGCACGCTTTGCAAAGGGTTCCTCTTAACCGCTATCGGGCAGCTTTGCTGCCCAGCGCGACGTTACTCCCGCCAGGTGATTGGTCGGGCCGTGACCATGCCCGATCCGGGGCGCTGACTCGATCGCCGCTGTGATGTACTCCTTGGCAGTTCGGATCGCATCCAGTGGCTGCCTGCCCGCCGCCAGCCCGGCGGCAATCGCGGCCGAAAAGGTGCAGCCGGTGCCATGCGTGTTGCCCGACCGGGTACGCGGCGACCGCAGCTCGGTAAACGTCGCTCCGTCGTAAACCAGGTCGATGGCGTCTTCCTCGTCTGGCAGGTGTCCCCCTTTCACAACCACCCATTGTGCGCCGAGTTGGAACAGTTCACGTGCCGCGTCCCGCATCGTGCGTAGATCACGCACGGGCCTGCCGAGCAATGTTTCCGCTTCCGGAAGGTTGGGCGTGACCACGGTAGCCAGTGGCAACAGCGCGGCGCGAACCGCTGAACGGGCGTCCGCAGCAAGCAGTGTATCGCCACTCTTCGCCACCATCACCGGGTCCACCACAAGGTTGGGAATGCAGAGTCGCTTAATCAGCGTCGAAACCAGTTCCACGACATCGGCCGTGCCGAGCATTCCGGTCTTCGCCGCATCGACGCCGATATCGCTCATCACGCTGACCAACTGCGCCTCGATCACCGCCAGCGGCACCGGATGTACGGCCTGAACGCCGATCGTGTTCTGTGCCGTAATGGCGGTGATCGCGCTCATGCCGTAGACCCCGAACGCGGCAAACGTCTTCAGGTCAGCCTGAATACCGGCGCCTCCGCCGCTGTCGGAGCCAGCGATCGTTAACGCCCGCCTGAGTGTGGTCACATCTTCCTCGCATTCATTCACTCAACGCCTCACCGCGGCTACGATTGCAGGTACCACGGGAGGCGATTCCATGAAGCTGCGCGGTCTGTATCTGATCATCGATCCCGAGCAAACCCGTGGCCGCGACCCGCTGTACGTTCTCGACCAGGCGCTGCGCGGCGGCGTTGTGCTGGTGCAGTACCGCGACAAGCTGCGGGACAAGGGCGACCAGTTGCCGATCGTGACGGCTATGGTTGCACGGTGCCGCGCAGCTGGCGTGCCGCTCCTGATCAACGACCACGTCGACCTCGCCCTGGCCGTCGGGGCGGATGGCGTTCACGTCGGCCAGCATGACCTGCCGGTCGCGGTTGCACGACGCCTACTGCCGCCAGACTCAATCGTCGGCTGTTCCACCAATAATCCGGGCGAAGCGCGTGCTGCGGAGGTTGCTGGCGCGTCGTACATCGCCGTGGGCCGTATCTTCGTCACCGGCTCTAAGAGCAACACCCGCCCCGCCACGACCGACACGATCCGTGAGGTTCGAGCCGCCGTCACCGTGCCCGTGGTCGCGATCGGCGGCATCACGGCTGACAATGTCGTCCAGGTTATCGAGGCCGGCGCCGACGCAGCCGCTGTGATCGCCGCGGTCTGTGCCGCCACGGACGTGGAAGGAGCCGTGCGTGCGATCAACTCACGCTTCCAGCGGCCGCTCGCCGGCTATGGTTAAGCCGCCGTTGGAAGCGGCGACGCTCATCGGAGCCGCTGCGTTGAACCTGCCGGGCGAGAACGGCACCAGATCGATGCTCGAGCGGCCGTAAACCAGCAGCTCGGTCATCAGCCGGCCGGTGATCAGGCTCAGCAGTACGCCGTTGCGAAAGTGTCCTGCCGCCACCGATAGTCCGGGCACGCCGGACACATGGCCGAGAATCGGCATGTGATCGTAGGTACCGGGGCGCAGTCCGGAACCCACGCTGACGATCTCAGCCCGATCGAGGGACGGCACCAGTGAGGCCGCAGCATTCAACAGGCCGCGGATACCCTGCGCTGTGCTCCGTTTATCGAAGCCTGCCTCCGGCTCCTCAGTGGCGCCGACGTAGATCGTCCCGTCAGCTCGGGGCAACAGGTAGACGTGCTCTCCATACAGCACTCGCTTAAATGGACAGGGGATGCTCCGCAGGAGCAGGTACTGGCCGAGCACCGGAGCGACCGGCAGTTCGACCGCACCACGGCCCAGCATTCTTGACCAGGCACCGCCTGCAAGGACGACCGAACCGGCCATCAGCACCTCGCCGTTCGTCAGCCGCACGCCGGACACCTCGTCGCCGTGCCGGATCAGCGCTTCGACTTCGGCTCCCTCGCGAATCTCTGCGCCGCGACGGGCCGCTCCCTGTGCGAGGGCGGCAGTCAGCCGGCGCGGATGCACGTGTGCCTCTTCCGGTGAATCGAGACCGCCGATCGTCTCGTCACCCAGTGACGGCTCCAGCCGTCGAACCTCTGCGCCATCCAGCCAGCGCACCGGCAATCCCAGCTGTCTGGCCCATGCGATCCGCGCCCGCAACGCTTCGGCGCGGCCTTGCTCCCCTGCGGTGCGGATGATACCCACCGGCATGTATTCGATCGACAGACCGCTCACAGCCTCGACTGCGGCGGCGTCTTCCTGAAATGCCCGCAGGCCCGCAACGGCAAGTTCCAGAAACACGCCCGGCTCGTCGGATTCGGCCAGCGGCGCGAGCATCCCGGCGGCCGCGCTCGATGCTTCTGAGCCGATCGTCGCGCGTTCGAGCAGCGTCACCTGCCGTCCCGCACCGGCCAGATGATAGGCCAGCGAACAGCCGATCACGCCGCCGCCGACGACCAGCAGGCGTTCATGTGTTGTCACTTAGCCACCACCGACCATACGCACTATCTCCACCACGTCGCCCGCACGAAGGGTCACACTGGCGTATTCCTCACGGTCCACAACGTCGCCGTTCTTTGCCACAGCGATGTGATGCGGATCGATCTTTCGCTCCTCCAGAAACCCGGGCAGGGAGACCTCCTGATCCAGTTCGACCGTCTTGCCGTTGACCGTCAACCGAACTGTCATCGCACCAGCGCTCGTCGCGAAGCCTGCGCGTCCCGGAATCCGGCATCGACCGCGGCCCGCAACCCCGCGACTGCCGAGCGGACATCCGGCTGGCCCAGTATCGCGGAGATCACCGCCACCCCGGCCGCGCCGGCACGAATAACGTCCGCCGCATTTGCTGCCGTAATCCCACCGATCCCGATCACAGGCAGGTCGATAGCGGACGATATCAGCCGTACCCGAGCCATCCCACCCGTTTCACCGCCGGGGTGCGATCGACTCGGAAACACCGTGCCGAGCAAGAGGTAATCCACTCCAGCAGCGGCGGCGGCAACGGCGCCATCGAGCGAGTGGACCGAGAGGCCGACGAGCAGATCGCTGCTTGCAGTCCGGAGCGTTTCGGCGACCGGCGGTGAGGACTCACTGCCATGCACGCCATCTGCGCCGGAAGCGAGTGCGATCTCAGCCGTGGCGTTCACCAGCACCATTGTTGACGGGGAGACCTCTTGCTGAATGCGGCGGACGAGTTCCAGAAGTTGCGCTTCTGGAAGATCCTTCTCCCGAACTATCACCGCATCGACCCCGCTCTCGACGGCTGTGGCAACGTCTCGCACCAGCGCGGCCATATCCGTCGCCAGCGACCGATCCGTCACGAGCATGAGGCAGGGTCGAGGCAGCGCTCGCGCGGGACTCATCGGGCCACTCCTTCGAGCGGGCTACTTGCGGCGGCAACGTCCTTCCTCGTGATCCTCCCGGCGAGGAACGCTTTTCGGCCCGCCTCGACACCGAGCCTGAACGCGCCAGCCATCATCGCCGGGTCACGCGCGAGTGCTATTCCCGTGTTCACCAGGCAGGCGTCCGCGCCGGCCTCCATCGCTTCGGCTGCCTCAGAAGGCACCGCCAGTCCGGCATCAACCACGACCGGCACGGTTGCCTGCTCGATGATCATCCGGATCGCGTCCATCGTCTGAATTCCCTGACCAGAGCCGATAGGCGATGCCAGCGGCATCACGGTGGCGGTACCAAGCTCTTGCAGCCGCTTTGCCAGCACAGGGTCGGCGTTGATGTAGGGAAGCACGTTGAACCCCTCGGCGACGAGAATCGCCGCCGCTTCGAGGGTACCGATCGGGTCTGGTAACAGGTACTTCGGGTCAGGGATGACTTCCAGCTTGACCCAGTCAGAACCGGTGACCGATCGACCAAGCCGTGCGGCGAAAACTGCCTCGTCTGCTGTGCGGCTGCCGGCGGTATTCGGCAGAACGTGGTAGCGATCCCAATCGATGTAGTCGAGCAGCGTCTTTTCGTTTGGGTTGTCGAGATCGAGCCGGCGGATAGCGACCGTCACGATTTCGGTTCCAGACGCCTCAAGCGCGGCCAGCATCTCCGTAACGTTGCGATTGCGGCCGGTTCCGAGCATGAGCCGCGAGGCGACGCTCACCCCTGCGATCGTTAAGAGGTCGTCCATGACGCGCACGCCTTTCCTGAAAAGCACCTGCCGGGGCCCCCGATAGCACAAACAAAGAGCCACCCTGTCGAGGCGGCTCTGAAAGCGCGGCACTGCTGCGTGTCTGGATCGTGTTCCCTACGCCGGCATTATCCGGATCAGGTACAACGGTCGGCGGCGAGCGGTAGCCACCCTCTCAGCCCGGCTTCCCCGAGCACCCGTGAGCACTATGCGGTTATCACGCTCACCGTATCAGCGGCTCGTTGAGCCGGTCAAGGTGATGCCGGTCCGCCGCGCGACCAGCATACCTGACCTGATTAGCCGGCGGGCGGTGGCGTTTCATCGGGGACAGCGGCACCCTCCGCTAACGTCGCGGGCTCGCTTTTACGGGCCGGCGCCGAGAGCCGTGCGGTTCTCAGATTGCGTAACCTGCCTTTCGAGCCTGCCGTTGGTGCGGGCTCCTCCGGCTCCGGGCGCGAAAGCCGCTCGACGGACAATACGGTGCCGGTATGCGGGTAGGCGACGATCCCGACTTCATCCCGCACCAGCAGATCGAGATAGATCTGAACGGGGATGCGATAGATCGCCCGATCCACGGTGATGTAGTAGCTCTTGCTCACGAAAGCGTCGCGTTTGGTCCAGCGGCGGCTGATCGCGCCGGTGATGCTCAGGGGCCGCTCGCGCAGGTCACGCAGCGACTGCAGGCTCTGATACCCGAATAGAAAGGCCATGCCTGCGAGCAGAACCATGCCGACCGGTGCCCGTGCGCCCGCGTCAAGCGTCATCCAGATCAGGATTCCCATGCAGGCCAGGAACAGGGGTGTGTAGATCGCTGCATCGCGGAGCAGCCGTCCGCGGGGAGTAAGCTCGCGCATCGTACCTGCTTCAGTCAAAACCGGCCGGCGCAATACCGGTCAGTGAAACCCGGCCATTGTGGCGCCGGTCGATCAGGGTGTGGGCGTCGGTGAGAGCGAAGAGGCGGGCGTGGGACTGGCACTCGCCTGCGGCGTCCCCTCGGGTGGTGGAATCAGCAACTCCTGTCCCGGTTTCAGGTTGGCCGGACCCACACCGGGGTTCGCTGCCTGGATCGCGGCCACCGTCGTACCGAAGCTTTCCGCGATCCCGCTCAGGGTATCATTTAGTACCACGGTGTACGAGCGGAGCGACGGCGCAGTCGGGCTTGCTGCCGGCAGCGGTGTCGGCACGACCGACCGTCCGGTGCCAGAGCGCTGTGCCGGTTGTCCACTGGTGCGATTAGCCGGGGAGACATTAGCCGGGTTTTGTGCCACGGCCTTCGCCAGTCTGCGTTCTCCGGGCAGAGATGGCGAAATGAACAGAATCAGCAGTCCGGCAACCGCCGTTATCGCAAGTGCGACCATTGAGCCACGAAAAAAGCGCCCCGATGGCAGGCTGCCGGCAGGATCCAGGCACAGCTGGCACAGATCATCGCCGTGGGCGTCGCAATATGCCCTGCCACACCGCGAGCAGGCGTGGTCAGCGTAACGGGTACAGAACGCACAGGCCTGCGGTTCGTCATCCTGCATGGCGAAATGCATTATAGCATAACAACCGGGCGCCATGCCGTGGGCGCGTAAACGGGGAAGGGCCAGGCGCCCTTCCCCGTTGGCTCAACCGCGTTGGGATGTGCGGTACTGTGCGGAAGTCTACTTGACCTCGACAGATGCGCCCGCGTCGGACAGCTTGGCCCGAACCTGCTCGGCCTCGTCCTTGGTGACGCCTTCCTTGACAGCCACAGGCGCGCTCTCAACCAGGTCCTTCGCCTCTTTCAGGCCGAGCGACGTGACCTCACGCACGGCCTTGATGACGTTGATCTTGTTGTCGCCGAAGCTGGTCAGCATCACCGCAAACTCGGTCTGCTCTTCCACCACTGCTGCCTCTGCGCCGCCCGCAGCACCGCCGGCCGGCATCGCCCCTGCCATCATCATCGGAGCAGCGGCGGTTACGCCGAACACTTCCTCAATCTGCTTGTTCAGATCGCGA
>JBBRGK010000017.1:0-16522 GCA_038240805.1 Dehalococcoidia bacterium
GCGCGGGCGCCAGAGTCTTTCGCAGCGTATCTCACCGGCTTTGTCGAAGAATCCGAGCACGGACGGCAGCATGCGGGAGCGGCTGTGCGGTAAAAGCGCAGGTGCATGCGGCGGCGAGTCGGTTCACATGCCGGTGTTGCGCCGATCCCGCCGACAGGTTTGGCGCGGAGCTGCGCTGACCCCACCGGCAGGTTGAGCGTGGAGCCGGTGAGCGAAGGGTGGTACCTGGTGGAACAGCCAGATCCAGGCGAATACACGGTCGCGGAGATGATGGCTGTCGCGATCTCACGCGAGGTGCGCGACGGCGAGCGGGTCGCCACGGGCGCCAACTCACCGATTCCTGCCTCTGGTTGCCTGCTCGCTCAGCACCTGCACGCGCCCGCTGTCCGCGTGATCATTCTCGGCAGCGAGACGCACTACCCGTTCACGTCCGGCAAGGAGTTCTTCGATTTTGCCCAGCGCGGTCTGCTAGATCTGTTTTTTCTCGGCGGCATCCAGATCGATGGCAGCGCCAACATCAACCTGCATGTGCTCGGTGACTACAACCGCCCCGATCGGCGCTTTCCGGGCGCGTTCGGCTCCGGTGTGCTCTACTACGTCGCCAAAAGGGTGATCCTTTTTCGCGCCGAGCACTCGCGACGGGTGTTCGTGCCGAAAGTGGATTTCGTCACCGCACCCGGCTACACGCCCGACTTCCCGCAGCGCAGCGGTGGTCCGAGCAAAGTCATGACGCCGCTCGCCGTGCTCGCCTTCAACGGCGCCCGCGGTCGGCTTGAGCTGGAGAGCATCCACGCCGGCACAACCCTCGCTGAGCTGCAGGAGCGCACCGGCTTCGACCTGCACGCTCCCAAACCAGTGCCGGTGACCGCACCACCAACCGCCGAAGAGCTGCTTTTGTTACGAGGCCCCGTCCGCGAGGTGCTGCGCGGCGTCTATCCGGGCTTCGTGGCCGAGAGCGAGCAGCCGGTGGGTATACGGCACGGCTGATCTGATCAGGTGATGGACGTTCCGCCCGCTCGCGCTCGGTGATGAGCCAGGTGATGAATCGAGGGTCGAGCTCAGGTTTGGTCGCTCGTTAGAATGGCTGCCAGGCGGCAATCCACATGACGCCCGGGAAGTGACGAACGAGCCGATAGAGCTTCTGGTCGGCAGTAATCAGTGGGATGCCGAAGCGTTGGGACAGGGCGAGATAGAGACCGTCATAGAAAGCACAGCCGGAACTGCGAGATAGCGCATGAGCTTCTAGAATTAGGGCGTTGTCGTCGGCTGTGGGAATGTTCAGGCTGAGAAATGTGGCGATGTCCTGGCGGGCTTGCGTCTCACTCAGACGGGGCTGTTTGAGCTTCGATGCCACGGTGATCGACGACGGCACCTCATACCGGATGTGATTTGGGGCCACTAGCTGCACCAACCCACTCTGTAGTGCCTGCAGCAGCCGGTCGGCAGCATCAACGTCGGTCTCGTCGGTTAAATACCACTTGGTGGCGACTGAGGCATCAACAACGAGGATATCAGGCGCCGGGGTCAAACGACGTGCCTTCCTCCTCGCGGGACATACGGACCAGGTCTGCTGTCGTCAGGGGTGCAATCGATGGTCGTTCCTTCCGGCCGGCAATAATCTTGTCAATGACAGCCGCACGGCGGACGACTTCCTCGGCCTTGGGAATTGGGATAATGAAATCTTTTTCCTCATGCATGGTGATTCCTTTCTCCAGAAGATCAGCGATGGACAGGCCGGGTTCGATGGGCTGCACCATCGAGACTTCTGTCTGCGGGGTGATCAAGATGCCGTTTCCTGTTACTTCGACTGCGATCAGGTCGCCTTGCTTGAGGTTGAGTTCTCGCCGCACGGCAGCAGGCAAGGTTACCTGACCATTTTGCTGTACACGAACCATCCGACGGGCCGTCAAGGTCGCTCCTCCGGTCATACTTCGTGTAATTGTAACGCCGTGGGCCGCCGAGGCTTTAGCTATTTCGCCGTAACAGAACAGCGGGTCATCCCGCCGGCCGCTCTCGGGCTACCCGCTCGCGCTCGGCGGTGAGCCAGGAGATGTAGTCGGGGCGGACGCGGTTGCGGAACATCGGGGCGCTGAACCGCTCGGCCCAGGCGGTCACGGGTTGCAAACTCTCCGTGTAGTCGGGGTTGAAGCCGGACCAGGCGCGTGCATGCTCTTCCGACCGGAAGAGGTTCATCCCCGCTCAACGCCAGGCGCGGTTTTCCGCTGGCCCTCCCACCTGGCTGTATGAGTAGCCAACCATACCCGCCGGTTCGACGGAGAGCGTCTGCTCGTCGTGCATCCGGATGCTTAACGGGTCGCCGCAGTCCAGGCAGGGAGCATCGATCTGCACCGTCTTGCCGGGAAAGAGCCAGCGGACCGCCAGCGCCTCGAAGCCGCATTGTGCATACCACTTCTGCTCGCCATCGACGCTGATTCGGTACTGGGTCGGCAGGTTGTGAAACGGCGGGAAGGAGACGATGTAATCGGTGTCGGGGTGCAGCCAGGCGGGAATGCCGCTTGCCACCAGATCGTGCAGCAGCTGCTTGCCGGCTTCCATAGAGATGCCAAGCTCACTCGCAAGCTCGGTGTAGTGCGGTGCCACGCCAGTACGAACCATCCGGCTCATTACCGTGGCGAACGCCCGATCGAGCAGGGTCAGTTTCTCTGGCTGGTTTGTCATAAGGGCGCCTCCTCTGCCTCCGTCCGCAGTCGGGACGGCGACGCGGCAAGCATGCATCAAACGGGGCGCGATGTCATGGGAGCGGCTGCACCACCTACCGGCGATGGCGAGGCCCTAATAGGCGCCGCGGCCAGAGAGGACGGCGGGGACGGTGCGCAGCACGATGCGCAGATCGTACCAGAAGCTCCGCCGCGCGATGTACTCCAGGTCCAGCTCCATCCAGCGCTCGAACCCGATCGATGATCGCCCGGACACCTGCCACAGGCAGGTCAACCCTGGCTTCACCCCGAGCCGGCCGAGCTGCCGCGGCGTGTACTGCGCTACTTCTTCCGGAATTGCCGGCCGTGGCCCCACGATGCTCATCTCACCACGCAGCACGTTAAGCAGTTGCGGTATCTCGTCGATGCTCAGTTTGCGCAACCGCCGACCGATCGCAGTTACCCGCGGGTCATTGGGCACTTTGAACACTGGCCCGCTCATTTCGTTCATGTGCAGCAGCTCATGGCGGCGTTCGTGGGCACCGTCGTGCATGGTGCGGAACTTATAGCAGGTGAAGTGCCGCCCGCCACGTCCGCAGCGGGTCTGGCCGTAGAGCAGTGGCCCGGCGGAGGTGAGCTTGACCAGAAGCGCGGCAGTGAGCCAGATGGGCGAACAAAAACAGAGCAGCAGCAGCGCGAAGATCAGGTCGAAGCAGCGTTTGGCCACCCCATACACCGAGTGACCGTTCGCCTGCATCGCACGGGTATCAGAGTCGACCGGATGCGTGGCGACTGCAACAACGCGGAACGCCGCAGATTCAGCGACAACGCCGTTTTCTGCCGCCGCAGTGGGGTTCGTGCTTCGCTCGATGGCCGGCAGCACCTTCAGTTTCAGTCTCCTGTGCATCCTGTACAGATGATGCGCCATCGGAACACCCTGCGTCCGCATCCGGGCCGGCTGCCGGCGGCGATATCCCTCAATCGAGTATACATCTCTCAGAAGTATTGCGATCGACCATAAGAGGCTAATCGTACCTGCTGAGCGTATGCGGACGGATCGGGATCGTCGATCAGGCTGCGCGGCTGGATGTTGCTCTATGGTAATCGATTCTGCGACAAGAAAACCGTTCTCTTACCGCAACAACTGAATCCTGACACGCAGATGACAGCAGGATGTATGAGCTACCCAACACTGGTGCAAGTTCCCCGCTGCGGAGTGGCATTGGCTGGTTACCGCACCGCCGGCATCACCGCGCGACAACGACGGTGCGCCAGGCTGGATGCAGCTCCAGCCAGCCGTGATAGCGGTCGAGCACGAATGCGCCGGTGACAGCTAAGAGATCGCGCAGGAGCGGAGGCGCCGTCTCACGCTGGTCAACGGTCACCACCTCGACCACCAGTGCCCCTTTCTGCACCGTCAGGTTGCGCTGGTTCAGAACGTCCTCCTGGCCCGGGTCTGGCACCAGGTTGATATGGTAGTCGCCGTCTGGCTCAGCTCGTACCTGCGCCACAGTGCCGGTGACGGTGCGGCAGCTGTCCAGCACCTGCAGCCGCGCCGCGTGGTAGACCCCGGCAAGCACGTTACCCGTGCGGCAGCCAGTTTGGTCCAGCCCGCCGGCCGGCGCCGAGGGAATATCTGCCGAGGGTTGTTCACCATCGGCCGAAGCGCTGTCCGCCACTCCGATCGTCAGCAGTCCGCCTGCCTCGCTGTACGCCCAGGCGCCCTGGCCCGGCAGCAACGAGCCAGCGGACCGATAGCCACGCCCGGGATCCCAGGTGAACAGCGCATCGGCGCCGGTGACGGGGACGGTTCGGAACCCGCTCGGATTGCCGACGGTCACCCATTTCGCCGGCGGCAGCTCCAGCGTGGTAAACGACGCTCCGCCCGGCATTTGAACGGTGCGTCCCACGGGAAAATAGACCCAGTAGCCGTAGCCGCCAGCGGCAGGGCTACCCGCCGGCAACGCCTGGTATTCCTGATCCGACGGTTGCAATGTGTACAGAGCGCCGTCGGCCCCGGCATAGTAGGTGCCTTCGGGCGCCCCGGCGAGATTCCAGCCCGCGTGGAAGGTCACGCTGTAGACCTGGCCCGAGGCGCCGCTCGATGCAAGCACGAAGACGGCGCCTACCAGCGCTGCCAGCATGGCGCTCTTTCGCGGACCGCTCACCTCTCGCGCCCCCGTTCGATGTTCGACGTATTCATTGTCACGGCTGGTAGCATACTCCGCGATTGACAGCCTTCCCATCAAGCAGGCAGACGCCGCCGTCTGATTATGCAGGCGCGCGGAACACCGATGCGCTGGAACGAGACCCGGTTCGAACTATAATGATCCCGCGCCGCAGACGGTCCAGTGTGGCCGTTTTTAGAAGTCGGGCGCCCTGGATAGTGCATGGCAGAGAGCAGCAGTGACTTCGGCCAGGTGGAAGGTATCGGCACCGAAGCCGTCGGCCCCGCGGGGCAGCGCACCTTCCGCCTGATCGCCCGTGGCAGGAACGAACACGCGTCGATGTGGATGGAAAAGGAGCAGCTGGCCGCACTCGGTACCGCCTTACAGCAGCAGATCGCGCGCCTGGGCAGGCCGCCTTCGCGTGACCAGGCGCCGCGTCTGCTCGAAGGGCGCGATCTACCGGCCACGGTTGAGGTGGAGTTCCGCTGCGGCCAGGTGGGGCTCGGTTACGACGAGGAGCGCGAGCAGTTCATCGTCTTTGCCTATCCCGCCGACGCTGCCGAAGGAGATCCGGCCGCCTGGACGGGACGGCTCACGATCGGGCAGGGACGTGCGCTTAGCCGCGAAATCGATCAGATCGTCAACGCTGGCCGACCAAAGTGTCCGCTATGCGGCCTCGTCATGGATGGCCCGACACACATCTGCCCGCGCACGAATGGACATGCCCGGCAACTGACCGGCGAATAGAGTAGAACAGGGAGACTGGAATCAATGCCTGAGATCGCCGTCAAGGGAACGGTGCTGCATTACGAAGAGGTCGGCACCGGCGAGCCGCTGCTGTTGTTGCATGGCGGCGGCGGCACGGCGCTGCTGCACTTCCGCCGCGAGATCGCTGAGTTGAGCGAGCAATATCGCGTCATCGCGCCCGACCTGCGCGGCTACGGCGCCTCCTCGCCGCCCCGTCTCTTTGAAGCTGGCTTCTACGATCAGGATGCTGCCGATATGGCCGCCCTGATCGAGGCTCTCAGAATTGCCCCCGCTCATGTCTGCGGCTGGAGCGATGGCGGCATCGCCGGCTTAATCCTGGCGGCGGACCGCCCCGACCTCGTGCGCACACTTTGCATCTGGGGCAGTGAGGGCCGCATATTGCCGATCGAACGCGAAGCGTGGGCGAGCCTGGTTGAAACCAGCGGCTGGCCCGAGCACACGCGTGAGCGGTTCGCCGCCGCTCAGGGACCGCTGAACTGGCCGGGCATTCTGGAGCGGATGTGGGTTGGCTACAACCGTGTGCTGGACGACGGTGGTGAAGTCGTCAGCGAGCGGCTGCACAACGTCCGCTGCCCTACCCTGATCATGCATGGCGACGCCGACGACGTGGTGCCGATCGAGCACGCGTACGAACTCAACAGGCTAATCCGCGGCTCCGAGCTCAGCATCTTTCATGGCGCCGGCCACACGCTGCACCGCGAGCGCCACGCCGAACTGATTGAAACGATCACCTCCTTTCTTCGCCGCCAGATCGACAGCGAAGACGAGCCGGCAGCGCCCGGCGCAACCGCAGGTGCCGCGATGGCAGGAACGAAACGCCGGCCGGCAACGGCTCGGGGAAGAGCAACTCATGACTGAAGCCAAAAGTGAAGCATCCAGGCTGCGGGTTGGGTTCGTCGGCCTGGGAATCATGGGCCGGCCGATGGCCTTGAACCTGATCAAGGCTGGCTTCCCGCTCACCGGCTGGAACCGCAGCGACAACGACCGTCTGCGCGAAGTGATCGCCGCCGGCGGCACGCGGGCGGGTTCGCCGCGCGAGGTCGCTGCGGCGTCCGACGTGATCATTACCAATGTCACCGACTCTGCCGACGTTGAGGCCGTAATTCTTGGCGAAAACGGCGTCGCCGGGGGAGCACAACGTGGCGCCATCGTGATCGACATGAGCACGATCTCGCCAGATGTTACGCGGGCAATCGCGGCAACGCTCAAGAAGCAGGGCGTCGAGATGATCGATGCGCCCGTCAGCGGCGGTGAGCGCGGCGCGATCGACGGCACGCTCTCGATCATGGCCGGCGGCGATGCGGAGGTACTGGAGCGGGTGAGGCCCGTTCTCGAAGCGATGGGCAAGAAGATCGTGCACTGCGGACCCAACGGCGCCGGGCAGACGGTGAAGCTCTGCAACCAGATAGCAGTCGGCCTGCACAACCTTGCGATGAGCGAGGCGTTGGTGCTTGCCGCGAAGGCGGGCGTCAGCCCCGACCGGATGGTCGAGGCGGTTGCGGCGGGCGCCGGCGGCTCATGGGCGATGTCGAACCTCGCGCCGCGGGTGCTTCGCCGCGATTTCGCCCCCGGCTTCAAACTGGGACTGCAGCAGAAGGACCTGAAGCTGGCGCTCGAAGCAGGCCGCAACTCGCGCACGCCCCTGCCGGGCACTGCCCTCGTTCATCAGCTCTACACGGCTCTCGAAGCTGAAGGTCTTGGCGACGAAGGAAACCAGGCCCTCGTCAAGGCGATCGAACGCCTTGCCAACGTCGAAGTGCGCGGCGAAGAAGCGCCGTAATCAGGCGACGTGCACCTTGAGCCAGCCCGCCAGGCAATCGGCGCTGAAGCCGCCTGTCGGGCAATCCCTGACGCAGAAATGGGCGCCCACCCGACAGACTGCCCCGTCTCTTCTTGTTACAAATATCACAGAAGAAGCGAGGGCCTGTCCTGCGCTCACGCGCCGGCAGACAAGGGAGAGAACAATGTTGAATCCGAATATGTCCCGCAGACGTTTCGTCGGGATGCTGGGGCTGGGCAGCATCGGCATCGGCGGCGCAGGTGTTCTGTCCGCCTGCGGCACCGAGAGAATCCTCCCCGCCACCGCAGTTAAGACCGCGACGCCGGCCCCTGCGGCCAGTGTCACCGCAGCCGCGACGGGTATGGCCGGCATGGGCCAGGGTAACGCGCCGACAACTGGCGCGGCTGCAACGAGCGGCGCTCCTACCCCCGATCAGATGGATGCGATGGACCTGGCGTCCGTCCAGCGGTTCCTAGCCAACACGAAGGACCCGATAACCAAAGGCAAGGGCGGCACACCGCTTGCGTACATCACCGACGGAGACTCCAAGGTCTTCACACTGACCACCAGCAAGATCCAGTGGGAGACCACACCCGATCAGTTCCAGGAGGCGTACGCCTACAACGAGATGCTGCCTGGGCCGGAGATTCGTGTTACCGAAGGTGACAGGGTGCGCGTAATCCTGCGCAACGGCCTGCCTGAAAGCACCGTGATTCACTGGCACGGCCTGCAGGGCGTGCCAAATAATATGGACGGCGTGGGCAACCTGACCCAGGCGCCGGTGAAGCCCGGTCAGACGTTCACCTATGAGTTCATCGCCAAAAACTCCGGTACGCACATGTACCATTCGCACATCAACTCGATGAAGCAGGTCGGCTCCGGCCTGCTGGGCGCCTTGATCATCGAACCAAAAGATAAAAGCAGCTATCCGAAGTTCGACAAAGAGTACACGATGGTGCTCAACGATACGCTGCTCGGCTTCACGATTAACGGCAAGGGCTTTCCGGCTACTGAGGCACTCACGGCGCAGAAAGGTCAGAAGCTGCTGATCCGGTTCATGAACGAAGGCAACATGAACCACCCGATGCACCTGCACGGTATGCCAATGCAGGTATACGCCCGCGACGGTTACCCGCTGCCACAGCCATACATGTGCGACACGATCGATGTGGCGCCCGGCAACCGCTACGAGGCGTTCGTTGACTGCACGGAGGAGGGCGCATGGGCGTTCCACTGTCACATCCTCACCCACGCCGAGGGCGATGCCGGTATGTTCGGCCTCGTCACTGCGCTGGTGGTGACCGCGTAGCCTCAACTGCGCCGCGAGCCGATACTCAAGAGAGCCGCAGCCGTTCAGGCGCGGCTCTCTGTGGTAGAGAGCAACAGCTATGACACCGGAGCCACCCGTGCCGGCGGCCATCGCCATCCTGCTGGCTGAACACGCTGCGGGCCACGCGGTGATCGACTCCATGGTGCAGGCGGTCACGAGCGCCGGCGCCAGCGACCCGAACAGCGTCGCGGCCGCCTACGACGAGACGCGGCTGGCGCTTGTCTACTTCGAAGGCCCGTTGGAGAGCCACATCGCGCGGGAAGAGGGACCGCTCTTTCCCCGCCTGCGAGCAGCTTTACCGCAGGACGACCGCTTGATCGATGAGATGGTTGCCGAGCACGACCTGATCCGGATGAAGCGTGACGAGGTGCGGACGGCGATCGAGGCAGTGCTGATCGGCCATGAGGATGTTCGCGACGACGTGCGTCGCCTGCGTGAACAGCTGGACGCCCGGGCGCAGGAAGCACATAGCCTTCCCGCGCTTCAGCACGCCGTAAAGGCGATCGCGGAGAAGATGCGGGTTCACTTTGAGAACGAAGAGGAACTCGTTTTCCCGCTCGCGCCACAACTGCTTGATGCGGCGACGCTCGACCAGGTAGCTCGTGAGATCGCGGCCATAACCTGAGCACGATCACACACTGTCCTCTGATGCATTGAAACTCCGCGAGGTGGAATTGTTGCACGATCAGGCTGCCAGGCCTGAGCTATCCCGGTCGCCACGGGCGAAAGCGCCGATCGCCGGCGAACGGCGGCTGTCGATCGTGGCACTCGTCGCGGCGATGACGATCGCCGTCGTCGTGGGGTTCGCGCTGGCGATCGTCGTGCCTGCTGCGGCCGCACTCTATGCACCGTGGGGGCTTCGCTGGCGAGCGCTGGCACAGGTTCACGGCCATGTCATGGTGGTTGGCTGGATCGGATTCTTCATCATGGGTATGGCGGTCCGGCTGTTGCCACGCTTCAGCGCCAGCCCGTTGCGCTATGCCCCCGCTGCCGATGCTGCATTCATTCTGATCGCCCTGGCCCTGGCCGTGCGCCTCGTTGCCCAACCGCTGGCCGACGCGAGGCTTGCTCGCGCCATGCTACCGGTTAGCGGCGCGCTGGAAGTCGCCGGCACGGTCCTCTTCGCCCTTTCAGCGATCGCGACCCTGAAGCGCCCGC
The DNA here is from genome assembly GCA_038240805.1 of Dehalococcoidia bacterium. Classification (GTDB taxonomy): domain Bacteria; phylum Chloroflexota; class Dehalococcoidia; order CAUJGQ01; family CAUJGQ01; genus JBBRGK01. The sequence continues at coordinate 9,862 of JBBRGK010000017.1, forward strand.
TCGGTGAAGGCAAACCGTTCGCCTTCTTCCTCGCTGCGGGGAGCATCTGGTTCGTGGTGCAGGCGGTGCTGACGGCACGGGCATTGCTGCTCGTGTTCAGGGCCGGCGACATGGTGATTGCCGGCGCGGACGACGCGCCCGCTTTGCAGGTGCAGTTCTACGGCTTCCTGGTCTGCTTCATCACGGGCGTCTCTTTGCGGGCCATCCCTACATTCTTCGCCTGGAAAACACCTGTGTGGCTTGCATGGGCGGCGTGGGGAGCGCTGCAGCTGGGCATCGGTCTGATCATCGCGGCTTCCCTGTTCCTGCCGATCGGCGATGGCTGGCTATGGCAGGACGCAGGCAGATTGCTTGTCGCCGTAGCCCTGCTGGCAATCATTGGCTGCATGGGCATCTGGCGCCCGGCGAGCCGTCTGCGTGGCGGCGTTCAGCCGGTGGCATTGCTGTTGCGCTCGGCGTACGGCTGGCTTTCCGTTGCGGCGCTGCTGCTTGTATGGGGGGCGGTGCAGGGGTCACAGCAGCGGGCAATCGCGCCCTTTTATGCCGATGACGCCGCCCGGCACCTGCTCGCGCTGGGTGTCATCTCCATGCTGGTGGTCGGCATGGCGTACCTCGTGGCGCCGATGTTCGCCCAGGAGCGAACCGGTGGACGGGCGATGACCGTGCGGGTCCGGCTGTACGCCGTACTGCTCGGCGCAGCCGCCCTGCTCCGAGCGGCCGGAGCGCTGCTTGAGCCGGCAGGTGCAACGTCCGCCCGCTACTGGGCAATGACCGCCGCCGGTGTGCTGGGCATGGCAGCGGTGGCCCTGTTCGGCTGGCGCCTGGTGCACGGCATTCGTCATCCGTACGTGCCCGTCATTGCCGTGCGCGATATCGCCGTGCAGGGTCCCATCAGCCGGCCACCAAACCTGTAAGCCGCATTCACCAGCAGGCGTTTCTGCCCGGCATCGTACGCGCTAGATCTGGCCGAGTCCTCACCGCTCAGAGGTGACGATCACAGCGATGTTGTTTTGGTGGAGCAGCCGCTCAACTGCTGTCCTGGTGGGAAGATCAGTTACGTTGACGCCCTGACTGACATTGAGCAGTTCGATCCCGACAGGCTTGCCATCCGCGCTGAAGTCGACCCGGCGTGAACAATCCAGGTCGTCGCCATATGCATACTGCGCTTCGCGCAGGGTGATGTAGACCGCATCCGCCTCGCTGTCGTGGGTAAACCCGAGCATGCCAGCTCCTCCTGGCAACGCTAGTCGGCTACGGTGATGATAAATAGTGGTGCAGCGTGACCCTTCACGGCGGCAGCTCCGGCGCGTACTCGGCCAACAACGCTGCACAGGAAAACTGCAGCCGCCGGAGCGCCGTGACCAGCGCGTGCAGTGAGCGCAGGGCCGCCACAACCTCCTGCTCGCTGATCAGGTTAGCCTCGATGCCATCTGCCAACTCATCGGCGTCACGCAGCTCATAACCGCTGCCGTCGATCACGACCAGGTCGAGAAAGCGGTCGTCAATCCGCCAGCTGTCCTCGCCCGGTTGAACGTGATCGATGTCGATGTACCAGTCGAACCCCGGCGGTACCGCGGTGTCCTTCAGGTGAAACCGGTTCAACACCCAGCCCTGTTCGGGCAGCAGCCAGCGCTCGCGCCAGAGAATGTCCCGGTGTCCGGGAAGCTGACGGGCATAGTACAGCCTGCCATCGCCGGCCACGATCCGGTCGATCGGGCATACGATTCCCCCGCGGTCGCATTCCGTCTGATCGGCGACCTGCACCCGGGTGACATGACGATGCGCCATGAATTGACCTCATTAGTACCGTCGGGAGTGTGCTTACGCGTCTCCCAGGGGCGGCCGCCGCCCGGCCCACGGCAGCGCCTTCTCGAAGGCTCGGGACGCCTGCATCACGAGCAGGTCGTCGCCAAACTTGCCTGCGATCTGCAGCGCCACAGGCAGCCCGGCGTCAGTGAAGCCGCAGGGCACAACCGCGACCGGGGTGCCGGAGGCGTTAAACGGCGCCGTAAAGCTGATCAGGCCGAAAGTGCTCTGCTGGACATCGCCATTGATATGCAGCTCCACGGCGCCGACTGATACATCAGAGGTCACCAGCGCCGGTGTCAGCAACAGGTCATAGCGTTCGAAGAACGAAGCCAGCCGGCCGCGCCAGGCGCGTATCCCCGCAATCGCATCAAAATACTGCGCCAGGGTCGTCTGTTCGGGCATGCCGATACCGCGCCGGACAGCCTCGGTCAGCAGATCGCTGTTCTGCTTCTGCTTGATCGCCCGCTCAGCGCTGTAGTTGCCTGCTGCACCAGCAAGGAGCCATGCGGCTAGCCCTTCCCGCGCACCCTCCGGCGAATCCTGTCCTATCTCGCCCGTGACCGTCGCAAATGAGCGCACGGCTCGCTCGCAGACCCTCAGGTATTCGCTATCCACCGCCGCGAAGCCGAGGTCCGGCGTCCAGGCCACACGCAGGCCGCGCGGCAGCGACTCAAGCCCAGCGGCGAACGACGGTGCAGGACCGATCTGGGAGAAGCGGTCGCGTGGATCGGGGCCGGCGCAGACATCAAGGAACAGGGCGCTATCGAGAACCGTGCGAGAAAGAGGGCCTTCGTGGGAGAAAAACTCTCCGGTCAGGTTGAACGACGTGTCGCGCGCGATTCGGCCCAGGGTCGGCTTGATCCCGAAGGTGCCGCACATTGCGGCGGGAATGCGAATCGAACCGCCGAAGTCCGTGCCGAGACCGAGCGGCGCCAGCCCCGATGCCACCGCCGAACCGGCGCCGCCGCTGGAGCCGCCGGGGGTATGGCTCAGCTTCCACGGATTGCGGGCCGAATCGCCGAGCCGGTTTTCGTTTGTGGGCAGTGAACCGAACTCCGGCGTGTTGGTCTTGCCGGGGAACACGGCCCCGGCGCTGCGCAGCCGGGCCACGCTATAGGCATCCTCGTCTGGCGTGAAGCCATAGTAGAGCAGCGAGCCGAACGTGGTCGGCATGCCACGCACGTTCACGAGGTCCTTGATTGAAACGGGCACACCCGCCAGGGGAGCGGCGCTACCGGCAAGATAAGCGGCCTCTGCGGCGCGTGCCTGCCGCAGCGTGTATTCGCGGTCCACGTGCAGGTAGGCGTTCAGCTGCGGGTTCAGTGCCTCGATGCGATCGAGCACCGCGCCGGCAACCTCGACCGGGCTAAGCGAGCGCCTCTGATACAGCTCGAGCAGCTCTGCCGCGCTCGCGTAGCAGAGATCGGTCGTAGTAACAGTGGTCATCGTCGGACCTCCTCGCCGCCAGCCTGCGCACGGCTGTTCCTGCGCGAACGCATGGCGAGTCTACCACTTCGGCGCTTTTGACCATGCTGGTACCATGAATGCTCCGACGCGGTTGCCGCCGGCCAGTTCGTGCCAATCCGGCAGCGGTGTGTAAGCCGGGGCACAGGTAGAGGGTAGAAGATGAAACGGTCGGGCCTATCAGGATGTCTGGCCGGGGTGCTGCTGGTATCAATGGCCTGCGGCAGCAACACGAGCAGCGCCGGCAACAAGAACGGTCCCGCAGCGACGCAATCCGCCGCGGCGGGATTCCAGGCCACGACGCGGGATATCAACCAGGGAAAAACGGCCGGACAACCGGCGGCATCGACTGGGCCAGCTGTGGCAGCCGGCCCGAAAGGGGCAGCTGGCCCTGCCGGAGCACTGGACACGACGTTTGGCAGCGGCGGCGTAATCACCACCGATATCGGCGACGACTCCGAGGCTGCTTCGATCGTGCTCCAACCGGATGGCAAGTTCGTCGTCGGCGGGAGGACCCTTCCGAAGGGGAAGCAAACGGAGTTCGCGCTTGCACGCTACAACGCCGACGGCAGCCTCGATGGGACGTTTGGCACAGCCGGCAAGGTGATCACGGGGTTCACAACAGCAGCAGGGCAAGACATTGGCGGTGATATCTCCGCTCTTGCCATGCAGTCAGACGGCAAAATCGTGGCGGTAGGCGGCGTCGATGGCAAGTTCGGCGCCGTTCGCTACGATAAGAGTGGACGCCTTGATCCTTCATTCGGCACAGGCGGCAAGGTCGTTACGCCCTTCGGTCAGTTCTCGGTACCGTACAGCGTCGCGGTCCAGACGGATGGCAAGATCGTCGTTGCCGGCACCAACTCCACCCACATCGGTAACGGCCACTATTCATTCGACAGCCTGCTGTTTCGTTACAACCCCGATGGCACTGCGGACCAGAGCTTTGGCGATCATGGTCAGGCGATCGACCGATCGGTCAACATTCTGACCAGCGGCACCAGTGTTACTCCTCCTGGAAGCAGCGCACCCAGTAACCCCACTGAAATCCGCAACTTCACCTCGTATATCGCCACGGGTCTCGTGCTGCAGCCGGACAAAAAGATCGTGACGGCGGGAGCGGTTAACGGTGGCGGTACGTTTTTGATGGCCGCCCGGTACGACCTGGATGGCTCCCACGACAAAAATTGGCCGTTGGACAGTCAACCGTTTTTCGCGGGAAATTCGTCCGGCATGGCGTTGCAGACCGATGGCAAGATACTGATCACTGGCATTACCCGCGAGGTCGCTACGGGCGGTACTTCAGAGACGATCGTGATCGAGCGCCTGAACGCCGATGCCACAGCAGACAAAAGCTTCGGCGCTGGAGGCCTTGTGACGATCACCAACGGCGGCCGGGTCGATTCGGCAGACTCGATTGTGCTGCAGGGCGATGGCAAGGTGGTGGTAGTTGGTTCGTCAGACGGCCTGGTCGCGCTGTTACGCTTGCTGCCGAACGGCGCAGTGGATGCGGGCTTCGGCAACGGTGGCCGCAATGTCACTGCCATAGCGGGAGATGCACGCTCTGCCGTGAGCCAGAAGGATGGCAAGCTCGTCGTGGCGGGCTGGACTTCGGCCCCTGGCGCGACCGACGGCCCTCACCACATACTGCTGGCCCGCTTTCGCAACTGAGCTACGCTCTCTCCCAGAACACAGATATTGCAGAGATGAAGCGGAGCCGAATGGTCTAACCCACCGAACCGTCGGCGCTGATGCAGACAAACATACTCAGGACGTACGCCGTGGTCGTGGCAGGGCCGTCGGTCAGGGCATCAGTATCGGCGAAATAGAGCGCCTGATACCGCTGCAGATCGTTGTTGTATTTCCAGATCGCCGACACGGTGGTCGGATCGGAAAAGCGATTGACGATGTCCTGCCAAACTGTACCGGTTGGTGAGATCACGACGATCGAGTTGCAACCCTGGTAGACCGGCTGTGCCTCGATCTGAATTGTGGTGGGCGCTGTCTGCGCTCTGGTCATCGTTGGGCCGGTCAGGGCGGCCAGGGCACAGAACGCCGCAGCAGCGAAGATGAAAAACGGACGCTGGCTGCGGAGGCCGCGTGTGAACTCGCTGCGATTCAGCATAGACGTGCTCCTTCGGAGTTGGCCGGCATCAGGCAGCCAGTTGCCGGCTGCGGAAGCTGGACAGAGCTCGTCGCGGCTAGCAACTGCTCGGCGCGTTCATGTCTAGCCGCTGCGCACCGTTGAAGGCCGGCACCGTGCCCGTCGTATCCGCTGCACAGCCATTAATCACAAATGTCACCGGCGCCCCCGCCTGATTGCAGTCAGGCAGGCCGCTGTCGAGGTCAACGAAGTACCGGCCGCCGAAAGGGCTCTGGTCATAGGTGCTCTGGCCGCATAGTGTATTGCCGCCGTAGGCCAGAATCTGCGTGTCGCTCTCCGGTAGCGCACCGTCGATAAAGATGTAGCCGTAGATACGTCCTGCGGGCGGAGCCTTTGGCACCTGCGCCGCCACGGGCACGGCGGCGACGGCCACTGCCACGCCCGCCAGCGCTCCGGCAATGCGATTCCAGTTCATAGTGGAGGTTCCCCCATGTGCTGCCAGTTGCTTCTACAATACAATCCTTCAACTGCAGCAGATGTTTCACCATGGTCTCATATCGAAAGGGCGCTGCATTTGCCACTGGCAGAGAAGTGCCGTGTGCGGTACGTTCGGCGCTGAGAGTTCTGCCAGAGAAACGTCTCCACGGGCAAAGACACAGAAAAATGGAGGGAGCAAGCAGTATGAAGCGATTGCAGGACAAAATCATCATCGTCACCGGCGCCAGCCGCGGTCTGGGCGAGTACATGGCGGTGGCGATGGCCGCCGAGGGAGCGAAGATCGTCGCTGCGGCCCGCACCGAGCAGGTCACCGACGAACGGCTGCCCGGCACGATTCACGAGACAGTGCAGAAGATCAAGGATGCCGGTGGCGAGGCGATCGCCGTGAAATGCAACGTCGCCGACCCGGCCTCGATCGATGAGATGGTCAAAGCGGTGCTGGCGCAGTATGGCCGTATCGACGTACTGGTCAACAACGCCGCTGTGCAGCCTCCGGGGCGGATCGCGACGATCCAGCCACGGCACTGGGATCTGGAGTTCAAGATCAACCTCAACGGTCCGTTCCATGCCACGCGCGCCGTGCTGGAGACGATGCGGGCGCAGCAGAGCGGCAACATCATCAACATTAGCTCGGTAGCCGCCAACCACCCCGATACGGCGGGGCACTACGGCGTCACTAAAGTCGCGATCGAAGCGATGACGCGCGCCTTCGCCGCTGAGCTGAAGGACGCTGGCATTGCGGTGAACGCGCTCAAGCCGCGCGGCGGGATCGCCACACCGGGGTTTCTG
>JBBRGK010000018.1:0-15896 GCA_038240805.1 Dehalococcoidia bacterium
GCCGCAAATCCCATCAAACCAAGACCCCAGTGTCGCGCAAGCGGCGAGCAGATGCCGCAGACAACAACGCCGGCGACGAAAGCTCCGTTCGCCAGCCACAGCCACGATCTGGTGCCTGAACCCGCCTCGGCTACCCCTGACTGGAGCGCTCCGAGCGTGCCTCCAGCGAGCAGGACGACGAACGCCGCAGGAAGACCAACGAACACGAAGGCCGTCAGCCGCGGACGTTCGGACAGCAGCGGCGCAAGAATGCGTGACGTGCCGCTCATGAAGTCGAGCATGGCCGCTGACCCGGCAAGGAGTGCCACGCCGACAACGGCCAGGATCAGAATCACGGAGGCATGGTTGCCGAGGATAGCGTTGAGCGGCGTCACATCACGGGCCAGTATACCAGCGCGCCGCACTCCCCGCGTTGGAGCCCCACCAGCGTGCATGGTAGGCTGAGAACGCTGGCGGAATCCCGCCGCGCGGCTTGCAACCCCGGAGCATATTCCCCCATGGTGATGAATCCGCTGCTGGTCGAGCGCATCGAAACGGCGCTCGACGAGATCCGCCCGGCGCTCGAAATGGACGGCGGCACCGTTGAGTTGCTGGAGATCACTCCCGACATGGTGGCGAAGCTCAGCTTCGTTGGCTCTTGCGGCGGCTGTCCGATGAGCGCCCTCACACTCCGGCTTGGTATCGAACGCATCCTCAAGCAACGTGTCCCCGAGATTACCTCAGTCGAAGCCGAAGGTGTTGTCGAGCCGAACTGGGACTAGGCCGCCGGGAGGGCACTCGATGCTGCCGCTCGATGGTCTGCAGATGATCGACCTGACTGAGAACCTCGCCGGTCCATTCTGCTCGATGCTGCTCGCGGACATGGGCGTTGACACGATCAAAGTCGAGCGGCCGGAGACGGGCGACAACACACGCGGTTGGGGCGAGCCACGCGACAACGTCAGCCGGTCGTTCACTATGGTGAACCGCAACAAGCGCAGCATCATCGTCAACCTGAAGCACGAGCACGGCCGGGAGGTTGTGCGCCGCATAGCCCAACAGTCTGACATCCTGCTTGAGAACCACCGTCCCGGCTACATGGAGTCGATCAGCCTCGGCTATGAAACGCTGCAAGAAGCGAACCCGCGGCTGATCTACGCCCAGATCTCCGGCTTCGGGCAGACAGGTCCGTATCGCGAACGCGGCGGCCTGGACCTGATCGCCCAGGCAATGAGTGGCCTGATGAGCGTTACCGGCGAGGCAGACGGACCACCGAACAAGGCCGGCTACCCAGTGACCGATCTCGGCACGGGCATGTTTGCGGCCTACGGTGTGCTCTGCGCCCTGCAGGCACGGCAGACCACGGGGCTGGGGCAAAAGGTGGACTGTTCGCTTTTCGAGACAGGGATGGCTTTTTCTGTCTGGCAAACGGCGAAGTTCCTCGATACGGGCGTTGCCCCTGGAAGGCTCGGCTCCGCCCATCCTCTCAGCGCCCCATATCAGGCCTTTCGCACGAGCGATGGGTATATCGTGATCGGCGCCGGCAGCCAGTCACACTACCGGCGGCTCTGCGGAGTGCTGGGTGTCGAGGCGCTCGCCGGCGATGACCGCTTCGACACGCAGCCGAAACGCATGCGGCGCACCGCTGAGCTTGCCGCTCTGCTCGTGCAACAGACATCGCATCACAGTTCAGAGTGGCTACTTGCGGCCCTGGAAACTGCGGGCATCCCCGCCGGGCCGATCTATGACGTGGCAGAGATGCTTAAAGATCCGCAGGCGCTGGCACGAGGCATGGTCATTGATACGGAATCCACGGAGTTCGGCAACCTGCCAACTATCGCCAATCCTGTTCGCCTGTCCGAGACGCCATGGGCGCTGCGACGGCTCGCCCCGCGCCTTGGCGAACATACTAAGGCAATTCTGAACGAAGCTGGATACTCACCTGCCGAGATCGCCGCGCTAGAGACTTCAGGAGCGGTTCATTCGCGACCGCCTTCACCGTAGCAGGCAGACGAACAGTGAACCCAGATGATTACGAAGCAATGAACGATTCCATGCGTCACACCTCACACGGAGACGTCCCTCGCCGGCGACCAGGCATTGGTAAGATCAATCGCGGCATCCCGAGCGCACGCTGCTCAGAGCAGCCGCCGGAGCAGGTCGCGCGCGGCTTCGAGGAGTTCAACCGCGGGGAATACTTCGAGCAGCACGAGACGCTCGAAGATGCCTGGATCGCTGAGTCAGACCCTGTGCGGTATCTCTACCAGGGGATTCTGCAGGTGGGCGTTGGGCTCTACCACCTGCAACGCGGCAACCTCTACGGTGCAGAGCGACTGATAGCGCGGGGATTGCTGCTACTGGACAGTTTTCGCCCCGCGTGCATGGGCGTTGATGTGGACCGGTTCATCGAAGACGCCGGGCGCTGCCTCGAAGCTGTGCGCGGAACGACGGACGGCTCCCTCGATCGGTTCGACCAATCACTGTTTCCACGGGTTACGTCTACCCGGTAGCGGGAAGCAGCGGGCGAACGCGGCGCCAGATCTCTGCAGAGAGCGCCGCTGCGGCCTGCGTGCCTTCCAGGCTGAGCCAACGGTTCGGTTCCTTGGCTGCCAGCCGCCTGTAGCCTTCACGCACCCGCTGGTGAAACTCCAGGCCGGCGCTGCCGATCACGTCGCGCCCGACTTCGCCGCGCTTGCGCTCCAGCCCAAGCTCAGGCGGAACGTCGATCAGCACCGTCAGCGCAGGGTGCAGATCACGCGTGGCGATGGCGTTCACCGTGCGCAGCGTTTGCAGGTTCAGCCCTCGGCCATAACCCTGGTAGGCGAGCGTCGAATCGTCGTAACGGTCACAAAGCACGATCGCATTGCGCCCCAGCGCCGGCAGAATTACCTGGCTGACAAGTTGTGCCCGCGCCGCCGACATCAGGAACAGTTCAGCCAGCGGATCGGTAGCATCCCAATCCACTGCCGTGAGCAGGCGATGAAACCGCCGGAAGATCGAGGGCTTGCGGGTAAACGCACGCGCGATTTCGCCCAGCGTCGTGCCGCCGGGTTCACGCGTTGCCACCACCTCATATCCGAGCGCTTCGAGCCGTCCTGAAAGCAATCGAACCTGGGTGGACTTGCCGCTGCCCTCGCCACCTTCGAACGAGATGAAACAACCGGCCAATTCAGTCACGGCTGAGAGTGCCCTCCGCTCCGGTTCGACAACGGCGTCCGCACTCGCCCATTCTGCAGTGTTGCCACCCTGAGCCATACGGAACAAGCGCTCGAAAGGTCAGCCGACAGCTCCCGTATCGATGGCGGTCTGCTGACTAAACGGCGAGCGATGCCCCGCCCTCGACCGGCACCACGCAGCCCGTGACGAACGAGGCCCGGTCGCTCACGAGGAAAGCTGCAACGGCGGCGACCTCCTCTGGCTCGCCCACGCGACGTAGAGGGATGTCGCGCCCGAGGCTCGCCTGCAGTTCTGTCACCGGCACGCTGCGGTCCTGTGCCTGCTTTTCAGTCAGGGTGACCATGCGTTCAGTTCTGGTAAGGCCGGGGTTAATACCAACAACACGCACTCCCGACGGGCCGGCATCCTGAGCCAGTCCTGCGGTGAAGTTCATCAGCCCCGCGTTCGCGATGCCGCCCGCGATATAACCTGCCGATGGTCGCTTTCCGGCGTTGCCGATAATGTTGAGGATGACCCCGGCATGCCGCTGCTTCATTCCGGGCAGCAGCGCTTTCGATAGCCGCACATACCCCCACAGCTTCAGATCGTAGGCACGATGCCATGTCTCGTCGTCGAGCCCTTCGATCGTGCCAGCGGGGATCGCACCGGCGTTATTCACGAGAATGTCAACAGGTCCCACCTGTTCCGCGAACGTCGCAAGGCCGGCGATGCCGTCCGCCGTCGACAGATCTGCGCTGAATGTATGCACGGTCACTTCGTGAGCGGCGCCAAGTTCACCGGCTGCCTGTTCCAACAGGATTGTCGAGCGGGCGCACAGCACAAGGTCCACGCCTTCGGCAGCCAGAGCCCGCGCGATCGCCAGCCCGATTCCTTTGCTGGCGCCAGTGATGACCGCGCGCCTCCCGCGCAGATGCAGATCCAAATGCCTCTCCCTGCGGCCACGAGCCGCAATCCGGCTGTGCTATAGACGTTGAACCCGGCTTCAAAGCTGCGTCGCGAGACAATCTGTCCGTCTCGACCCGGCCTACGCTGTCAACGGGCGGCGACAGGGGCCGGCGCACTTTCGGCCGGCTCTGCAACTTTCATCCGGGACTTGAAAAAATCGACCTGAAGCTCGAAACGTTGGATGCGGTGGCTCGGCTTGCCGGACCGGGATAGCTCATGGTTTTCACCGGGGAAGCGAACGAACACGACGTCCCTGCGCAGACGCTTGAGCGCTGTATACAGCTGCTCCGCCTGTTCCATCGGACAGCGGAGATCCTCTTCGCTGTGCAGTATCAGGACTGGAGTCACCATCGCATCGGCGTACATCAGCGGTGACAGGCGGAGAAATAGCTCCGGGTTGTGCTGGGGCTCGGTGCGAAAGTAGGTCCAGGTGGTATTCACGTCGTCCGTCCCAGCTTTTGACAGCCGGTTGTTGATCGCCCGCTCGCTGCACGCAGCCGCAAACCGATCGGTGTGCCCGATGATCCAGCTCGTCAGGTAGCCGCCATAGGAGCCGCCCAGTATACCCAACCGCCCCGAGTCGATGTCAGCAGCCGTCGCCAGCAGGTGGTCGAGCGATGCCAACACGTCGTCGGTATCCTTGATGCCGGGCTCACCCAGAATCGCACGCGCAAACTCCTCGCCGTAGCCCGAGCTGCCGCGGAAGTTGCAGTAGAGCACGCCGAAGCCCGCCCCCACCTGCACCTGGAACTCGTCGCTGAAGCTATTTCCCTGCTGCGCGAACGGCCCGCCGTGGATATTCAGCAAAACCGGGTGGGCGACTCCCTCGCGGTAGTTCGCCGGCCGGATAAACCAGGCGTCGATCGGCGTCCCATCAGGACTTGTGACGCCGATACGCTGCGCCCCGGGGAGAGATACATCGGCCAGCCAATCGCGGTTCAAGCCACCGATCCGTCGCTCACCCTGTCCATCAATTCCTGCGACAAACAGGTCAGCGGGCTCCGCGCTGTTCGACGCCGTGTAGGCAATCAGTTTTCGCCCTCGATCCATCGAGACCGCAGATATGCTGCGCTCGCCGCCGAGCACCGTCTCGATTGCACCGCTGGTTACGTCGATAGCGAGCAAATGCCGGTTGCCATGAACGTCGGCAGTAAAGAAAATGCGGCCACCATCTTCGGACCAACGAAGGTCTGGCGACGAGCTCAGATTCAGATCGAGATCTGTGGTGAGGCAGAGTGGCTCACCGCCCAGTGGCAACAGCCAGAGACGCGAATGGCGCGGTCCGTCGTCGGGGCCACGATGGCCAAGAAATGCGATAGTACTACCATCCGGGCTCCCCACCGGCGCTTCTACATTGAAGCCACCGTCTGTCAGTCGCTCGACCGTACCGCCATCGATTGTCACCGAAAACAGGTCGCTCACTCGGTCGTAGTCTCGGGCTTCGTGCCGGGCGGAAACGAAGACCATGGTCCTACCATCAGGCGACCATGCCGCCTGGTCATCGTTGAAGTCGCCGTCGGCGAGCCATCGGCATTCGCTGGTGTCCACGGTCACCAGAAGCAAATGTCGCCGTTTGTCGTAAGTGAATCCTTCGCCGTTGTATCGGTACTTGAGCGTCGTGATTACCCGTGCCGGCGGGGCCTTCTTCGACTCCTTTTGCGGGGTGGAGGCGGCTGAATCTGAAGGTTCTTCCTGTGTCGAAATCTTCGCCGTAACGCAGACGTGGCGGCTGTCGGGCGACCAGACGGGTGAGCCGACGCCGAGCTTCTCCGACGTCAATTTTTTGGCTTCACCTCCAGTCGCTGGAATCACGAAAAGCTGTCCCTTTTCGCCGTCGCGTTCGGAGATGAAAGCGAGGGAGCGGCCATCGGGCGACCAACGAGGGCTGCTATCGCGGCGGGGTCCGAAAGTAAACCGCCGTGGCTCCGCGCCTTCGAGCGGCACCGTCCAAATCGCTGAACGGTAGTCGTCTGCTTCCTCGTCCAGCATCGTCACGACGAACGCAGCTTGCGCACCATCGGGAGCGAGCTGCGGGTCGGTGATCCAGCGGACTCGGAACAGGTCCGCTGGTTCCATCCCGCGCCTGTCGTTCGTCACTTTGCCCTCCATTGCCATACTGCTTTCTCCGATTGTGCACTCCGGAGCGCTGACCAGGGCGATCCGAGGAGTTTATCGATCCGTAATCTTTGTGGGGTGCACGTAAGACCGCTCGCCTACGGTATACCTGATAACCCCCGATCGATACATCGATGCAGGGTGATAAAGCATCGATACAGCAGAGACAGATCAGAAGGAGCGCCGCCTTGGGACAATTAGCGACAATACCACGACCAGGCGAACCGGCTATCAGAACAATTCACGCCCGCAGCGGCGACGAACAGAGTCCTGCGCGAGATGACGCGCCGATTCGCTTCTCCAGCGGAGCCGACCTGTATCGCGAGGGCGACTGTGCGGGAGCTGTCTATGTCCTGCTGAGCGGAAGGGTCCGGCTTACCAACCGCGCCACGCAAGCTCCGGCGATGATGACAGGTCTGTTGCGGCCGGGCGCACTGTTTGGCGTGGATAGCCTGTCCGAGGATGTCTTCGCAGAAACCGCCAGCGCTGAAACCGACTGCATGGTTCGGGTCGTGCCCGTCCCCCTGATCGATCTCCTCCTGAAGCGGCAGCCCGGCTTTGCGGCCGGGCTCATGGAAGCGCTGGTACGCCGCCGCACCGACGCGGAGGGGTTGTTGACACGGGCACTATTGACAGGAGTACCCGGCCGCCTTGCCGGAGCTCTGCTTGATGCGGCGGAGGGCGGAACAGTCGCCGGCCGCACACGCCGCCAACTGGCGGAGGCTGCCTGGACGACGCGCGAGACGGCCACGCGGATGCTGTTTCATTTCGTCGAGGACGGGCTCGTCCGCGTAACAGGCCGCTCGATTGAATTGCTGAATTTTCATCAGCTCCGCCTGCTTGCCGGCGGGGTCAGGCGCGGCGCAGCGGCGTAATTGGATACTTGCCGGCCGAACAGATATCGCCTCGTGTCTGTGGTTGGTATCCAGCGTTCACGCCGTACGAATGCACGTAGCCAGGGGACGCTATGTATCTGTTCGCGTATCCTGAAGTCGGCAGAGTTCCTGCGCCCGCGTGACGCACAACCGGGGATTGGCATGCCGCAAACAATCCTGGTAGTGGACGACGAAGCGATGGTCGCTGAAGTCGTGTGCAAATACCTCAGGCGCGAAGGGTTCGAGGTCGTATCCGCAGCGGACGGACAGGCTGCACTGGATGCAGCGCATACCCACAGTCCGGACCTGGTCATTCTCGACCTGATGCTACCGCGGGTCAGCGGCCTCGAGGTCTGTCGCCGGCTGCGCACAGGTTCGCAGGTGCCTGTGATCATGTTGACTGCCAGAGGAGAAGAGTTGGATCGGATCATTGGCCTGGAGCTCGGTGCCGATGACTATCTCACCAAACCCTTCAGCCCCCGTGAGCTTGTCGCGCGCGTCAAGGCCGTGCTGCGCCGGGCCACCGCGCCAGCGAAGTCCGCAGGCGATCAGCTCGACTTTGCGGGTATCACGATCGACCCTGCAGGCAGGACGGTGAGGGTCAGTGGCGCAGCGATCGACCTGACCGCTAAAGAGTTTGATCTGCTCTACTTCCTCGCCAGGGCGAAGGGGCGTGTGTTCACCCGCGAGGAACTGCTCAACCAGGTCTGGGACTACGAGTATTTCGGTGACCCGAGCACCGTGACGGTGCATATCCGCCGGCTGCGGAGCAAGATCGAACTGGACCCGGCTCGGCCGTCGCATATCAAGACTGTTTGGGGCGTCGGCTACAAGTTCGAAGCGTGAGGCATCCCGTGGATCGTGCCGAACTGCTGCAGCCGGTGGTTGATACTGGATCCCTTCCCGGAACTGCTCAGGCGAGCGGGCATTTACGGCTGCTCGTGTCCACGGCCATTGCCGGCGCCGCGCTGTTGATTTTCAGTCTTGCTGTCGCGGTGCGAATGGGCGCCCCCGAGCACGACGCTGTACTTCTCGGCCTCACCCTGGTCGTTTCTGGCCTCAGCTCGCTCGTGCTCGCACTGGTGCTCTTGCGGCTGGCCGAGCAATCACCGCGGATCGGCCTGGCGACGCGGCTGATCATCCCCGGCGCCCTCGCCATCGCCGTGATGCTGTTGAACATCTGGTTCACCGCCGCGATGATGTTCATCTCCAATCACGATCTCGCGTTGCTGGCGGTCCTGCTCACATACTCCGGAGCGCTGGGCCTTGTCGCATCATTCGTGCTGGCGCGGTCGATCACCGGTGGCCTGGAGAAATTGAACGCGGCGGTCCGACGGATGGCAACGGGAGAGTCAAGCGCGCGGGTGGCCGTTGACACAGCGGACGAGGTAGGAGCGCTCGGCACGGCTTTTAATCGGATGGCGGAGCAGGCTGAAACAGCAGAGCGGGGGCGCCTGGAAAATGAGACGGCTCGGCGGGCGCTGCTTGCAGCGGTGTCGCACGACCTCCGCACGCCTCTCTCGGCGATCCGGGTGATGCTGGAGGCGATCGAAGATGGCGTCGCGGATGATGAGCAGACGATCACCCGATACCACCGGGCCATGCATGCAGAGGTGTCGCGGCTCAGCACCCTGATCGATGACCTCTTCGAACTAACGCAGATCGAGGCTGGAGCGCTGCGGCTTAGTCTTGAACGGACCGACATCGCCAGCTTGATCTCTGAAATGCTTGAGGCGATGCAGGCGGAGGCTGACCGCGAGGGGATCGGCCTGATGGCATCAGTAGACGTTGGCCTTCAGCCGGTCAATGCCGACGGCCAAAAGCTGTTCCGTGTGCTTTTGAATCTGATTACGAACGCGCTCCGCCATACGCCCCGCGACGGCACAGTGACCTTAATCGCCCGAGAGTCAGAGCCCGGCGTCGCGATCACGATCGCGGACACTGGCGAGGGGATTGCCTCCGAGGATCTGCCACACGTTTTCGAGCGCTTCTATCGCGGTGACAAGTCGCGCTCACGCGCGGGCGGTGGCGCCGGTCTCGGGCTCGCGATCGCCCGCGGCATCGTTGAGGCGCACGGCGGCACCATCGGGGTAGAAAGCCTTCCGGGACAGGGAACGGCGTTCACGTTCACGTTGCCGCGTAGCGGCTGATTCCCATCGATCGGTCGCGTAACGCCCTGTGCACCGGCCTTACTCAGCCGAGGATTCGGCGCTATCGACCGCGCCAGGGTCGAACTCCTCAGGGCTCTTCCGTGTACGAGGCGCACGAGGAGCTGCCGGTCGAGCAGCGCGGATGCGGCCAGCAGGCTTACCGGCCGCAGGCTCAGCTCCGGCTGATGGATCCGAGGCCACGGCGAGAACAGGTTCCGAAAGCCGGGGCCGTTCGCCCATCTCCTCCAGCGCGGTTTCTGCCGGCCCCATGACTGCGTCCTCGATCGTTCGATTTGTCGAGCCGGAGCCAGCTCTGGGCGCACGAACTCGTGGCCGTGTTGGACGGGCAGGGGCATCTCCAGGTGACTGTGAAGTAACTGGTGCCACCTCTGCCTGCGTTTGGAGTATGCGCACCGGCGCCTCCGGCTGCAACGGTCGCGGCCCTGCCTCGGCAGGCTGCTGGAGAGGGCGCCGGGCGATGTCCTCCGGTGTCCCATAAGAATACCGAGCCGCAGATGGCTCCTCGGATGGTTGCTGCTCGGGCCCCGGCGAAGGTGTGTCCGTGCGTTCTCGCCGGGGCTCATCGCGCCCGCCGCGATCGGGGCGCCCAAAGCGCGATGGCCGGCGGCCGCGCCCGGCGCCACCCGCGTAATCGTCGGTTTCGGTCCGCTCGGGCCGAGTGAACCCCTCTGGCTGTTCGCGTCTCGGCTCAACCGGTTGCTGAGGCCGATCGACCCGAATCTGACGGCCGCGCTCGGCCTCGGCCTCGGCGCGTGCTCGTGCCTGTCTGGCGATCTCTCGCTGGGCGGCGTCGCGCTCGGCCGCTTCGCGCTGGGCCTGCTCGCGCTGCGCCTGCTCGCGCTGCGCTGCTTCAACGCGGGTTGCCTCGGCTCGGACCAACGTCGCAACTTCTTGATCGTCCGCGACGCGGAACTTGAATACCCAGGGTCCGCCCGCAATCTTCGGTCCTTCGCCTGGCCGGAATGTCCGGATGATGGCGATCGAAAGACCGCACTGGCCACCGGTGGCAAGGAGATCGAGCCGAAAACCTACATCGAAACGAGCGGTTTGCAAATGGGCCGCCGTGACGTCCCCAAGGATCGTGTATCCCCAGAACCGACGGACCTGTGTGCGCAGCGGCCGTTCGTCCGCATCGATCGCGATCAGGTCGGTGTCGTTCAGCAGCATTTCCCCGGCGCTATGCCTGGTGGACTGCATGTGAACGCGCACGATAACGGCGCCGTTCGCCTGTCGCTGAGCCCAGGGAATGCTGACGCTGATTCCGTTCACTGTGCTCTCAAGTGAAAGCGGAATCGTACGGATCTCTTCTTCCATCATTTGCGTTCTCCAGCAATGGCCCGATAAAGCCGGTTATGGGGTCTGGTTAATCAGCTGCGTGCTAGCATGGCCGCAGCCTGCTTCGCCGGCCGGTTGAAAACGTTCTGAACGGGGACGGCTCATGAGCAAAATCACCAGAGTTGCGTACCAGGGCGTTGCCGGCGCCAACAGCGAGGTCGCGACGATCGGGTACTTCGGTGCCGATGTCGAGCCGGTACCCTGCCCATCGTTCGCAGCTCTGTTTGACGCCGTCACCTCGTTGGCGGCTGATTACGGTGTTCTGCCGATCGAGAACTCGCTCGCCGGCAGCGTTATCGACAGTTACGATCTGCTGATTCAGCAGCCGGTTCACATCGTAGGCGAGCTGTTCCAGCACGTACGTCACCAGTTGCTTGCGCTTCCAGGCGTTCGCCTGGAGGATGTTCACCGCGTCTACTCGCATCCACAGGCTCTGGCGCAATCAGCCGACTTCCTGCGCGCCCACGACTGGATGCAGGCGGAACCTGCCTTCGACACTGCAGGCGCCGCCCAGATGGTGGCCGAACGCAGACTGACCGACAGCGCGGCGATTGCCACCGCCCGCGCCGGGATGAAGTACGGCCTGGATGTGTTAGCGGCGGACATTCAATCGAACACCGAGAATTACACCCGCATGGTTGTGATCGCTCTCAAGGAACAGGAACCGTCGCCCGATGCAGGCACTATCAAAACGTCCGTGATTGCCGGTCTTCGTCACGAAAGCGGCTCACTGAGCCGTCTGCTGGGCATCTTAAACAGGGCGGGCATGAACCTGACCAAGATTGAGTCTCGTCCGATCGTCGGCCGTCCGTGGGAATACCTGTTCTACCTGGACTGGGAGGGCCGGCTGGAAGGCGATGCGCTGACCGAGGCCCGTGAAACCGTGACCCTCTGGAAATACCTCGGTGTTTATCCGCGCGGCCAGAAAATCGAGTCGGCCTGAGTCCCAGCGTCTGAGTTCCTGCAACCGCGTGCCTGCGGCCATCGTATAGACCATACACCGTCGGGCCATCGCGGTCACGTTTTGGCCGGTTCCCGGTTCGCCGCCTCGCGCCCCGGTGCGATGTTTGGTGGAAGGACGCTTCGGCCCCGATAATCAATGAGACACTTCCTGAAACGGCCCCCAACTCCGCCTCGGAGCCACATGTTGCACCGTCCCATCAACGAGCGCCGTCGCCTGCCGCTTGTTCTGGTCGCACTGCTATGCGGTCTGGCCGTTTCGTTCGCCAGTCGGCCTGCGGTGAGGGCAGAGCCGGCGCCGTCGGCGGCCGAGTTTCGCCAGGCGATCATCGACCAGCAGCCGATCGACATTCAGCCCGGCCCCACGCTCACGCCCGCGCTGGTTGCGCCGGCAGACCTGATTGACGGAGAGGCGGCGGTCACGTTCGCGTCCAGCGTTAGCCGCGCGGAGGCTGAATCGCGCATACGCGCAGCGCGTGGGATGGTCGTCGATACGGTTCCGAAGCTCAACGTGTACGAGGTGCAGCTTCCGGATGGAATGAGTGTTGCGGACGGAATCGTCGTGCTTGGCGGCCTCAACGGCGTAGTGCGCGCTGAGCCACTGGTGCAGTTGCACGCAGACCTCCATCCGAACGACCCGCTCTACACTGACTATCAGGCGGTGTATCTGCAACAGATTCACGCCGAACAGGCGTGGAACGTTCAGCTGGGCGACCCCAGCGTGGTCGTCGCCGTGCTCGATTCCGGGGTCGACCTCACCCACCCCGATCTGCGCGGCCAGATCTGGACCAATCCAAACCCCGGCCATGCTGGCTGCGGCAACGACATTCATGGCTGCAACTTTGTTGGCGCGAGCCGAGTCAGCACCACTTGCGGCAACCGCGATCCGGCGCCGGCGCCCAACCCCGACGTACAGGCCTATCCGCGCGGCGACCTGAACTATCACGGCACGTTCGTCTCCGGTGTGATCGCTGCTGGAATCAACAACGGCGTCGGCGTCACCGGTATCGCACCGCGCGTATCGCTGATGCCCGTCCGGGTGGGCGACTGCACGAAACCATTCGATATTGCGATTGCCAACGGCATTCTGTACGCCGCCGACAACGGCGCTGCGATCATCAACCTCAGTATCGGCGGCACCTGCAAGCCCTGGCCGTCGTTCATGCTGGACGCAATTGCTCACGCAGAGCAGCGGGGCGTAGTCGTGGTAGCTGCATCAGGCAACGATGGGCTGTCATGCGTTGATTCGCCGGCCAATGCCACTGGTGTCCTGGCCGTCGGCGCCGTCGCTGCGGACGGCCAATCGCGGGCTGATTTCAGCAACTGGGGTCCGCAGATCACGGTGGTGGCGCCCGGCGTGCAAATCGTTAGCACTGTGCCGGTACGTAGCCTGCGGCCGCCGAACGACCTTTACCTGATCGACGACGGCACCTCCTATGCAGCTCCGATGGTGTCGGGGCTCGCGGCACTGCTGCTCTCCCAAAATCCATTGCTCACGCCTGAACTCGTTCGCACAGCCATCCAGCGGGGAGCCACTCGGCTGGACGACACCGCAGAGCCGGGTTGGGCCGGGGCTGGCAGAATCGATCTCTTCAACTCGTTGCAGCTCGTACCCGGTGCCTTTTACGGCCGCGTCAGCCGACTCGGCAGTGACGTGCCCGATGGGTCGTCGGTGGAGGCGCGCATCGGCGGTCTTGTCTGCGGCCAGGCCACGACCTTTACCTACAGCAGCCATTCTTCGTACGTCGTGTTCGTCAGCACAGCCACTGAACGTGCTGGCTGCGGCACACCCGGCGCAACCGTGGCGATTTTCGTTAACAGTTTCGCCGCCGGCACGATGCAGTTCAAAGCCAGCGCCGTGCCGCTCGACCTTCCTGTTGCAACTCCGGCGCCGGTCACTGCCGGCACTTCACCGCTATTTCATATTGGCTGGAACCTCGTCGCTGCGCCTACCGGGGACACCCTACCGGGAAGCCGTGGTCAGCTCTATACACTCCCGCCGGGAGCCGACGCCTACGCCGTCCTCCCCGCCGGCTCGCCCCTTCAGTCTGGCGTCGGCTACTGGGCATATTTCCCCGCCGACACGAGCGTTCCACTCTCGGGGGATGGCTCACCGAGCATCAGCGTCACGCTGCCGGCTGATCGGTATGTGATGATCGGCAACCCGAGCGGCAGCGGGCCGGTCACAGTAACCGGCGCCGACATCGTCTACAAGTACGACTCCAGGCGCGGGCTCTACGTTCCAACCACGACGCTGCAACCGGGCGAAGGCGCCTGGGCCTTCTCCGCTGTGGGCGGCACCGTCACATTGCGCTAAGACTTCAGCAGTAGCTCTTCGCCCGCCGCCCCAACCGGGTGCCACACCGGAACGGTGCCGTACAATGGCGCCTGCTGGTGGCCTCACATGACCGCGATAGCCGTGGAGTCTGGAATGCGTAACCGCTGGGATGATCGCGAAGCCGGCGGGAAGTCGCCGTTCGAGATGTTGCTGTACGTTTCCCGCCTGATCGGCGCCGACAGCGATCTCGTGCTCTGGGGCGGCGGTAACACCTCGGTCAAACAAAGCGAGCCCGATTTCCGAGATAGAGCTACACAGGTGCTTCGGGTTAAGGGCAGCGGCTCCGATCTCAAGAGCATCGGTCCGCAGCACTTTCCGGGCGTACGCATGGACGATGTGCTATCTCTCTTCCACCGCGACGCGATGTCCGATGAGGAGATGGTCGCTTTCCTTGAGCACACGCTGCTGGAAACAGCGTCGCCGCGCCCTTCGATCGAAACGCTCTTACACGCATTCGTGCCAGAGAGCTGCGTGTTGCACAGCCACGCCGATGCGATCTGTTCGCTGACCAACACCGATAGGGGGGCTGCGGCGGTGACGGCTGCGCTCGGCGAGAGGATCGCCGTGGTGCCATACCGGCGACCGGGTTTCCGTCTTTCGCAGGAGGTCGGCGAAGCAAGAGCGAATCGCCGCGACCTTCAGGGCGTCGTGCTGATGAACCATGGTCTCGTTACCTGGGGCGAGACCACCCGCGCCGCCTACGACGTTCACATCGATCTCGTTCAGAGGGCAGAAGAGTACGCCGCCAGCCATGCCGCCAGCAAGCGCAGTTTTGGCGGCGCCACTCCGCACCTGGTGCCGGACCTGCGCGATGAACTGGCCGCGCGGCTTGGACCTGTATTGCGCGGACTCGCTGGCAGCGACCGCCGCGTGGTGCTGCGTTATGACGCCGGCAAGGACGTGCTCGACTTCCTTGCCTCGACCGGCGCTCGGGCGCTCTCACAGGTGGGACCGGCAACGCCGGATCATCTCCTCCACACGAAGCAGCTTCCTCTCTTTCTCGACGCAAGTCCGGACGCTTTCGGAGCGATGGACGCGGCCGCCTTTGATGCCCTGGTGGCGAGCGCCCAAACGGAGTTCAGCGCATATCGGGAGCGGTATACAGCGTACGTTGAGCGATACAACCGCGAGGGTTACACACTGCTCGACCCGAACCCGCGTGTCATTCTCGTGCCCGGCCTCGGCTTGTGGACCACGGGGATCGATGCCCGCCGCGCCCTGATCGCCGGTGATATCTATCACCACACGATTCATGTCATGGCCGGCGCCGAGTCCGTTGGGGAATACCGCTCGCTCTCGGAGCAGGATGCTTTCGAGGCAGAATACTGGCCGCTCGAACTGTACAAGCTGTCGCTTCTGCCGCCCGAACAGGAGCTCGCCCGTCGGGTCGCACTCGTCACCGGCGCAGGAGGGGGCATCGGCCGAGCCATTGCCGAGCGGCTTGCTGCTGCCGGTGCACATGTCGTGGTGACCGACATCGACGGCAACGCCGCCGAGGCGGTGGCGGAAACGATCACCTCGGCACGGGGCGAGGGCCGGGCGATCGGCCTTTATATGGATGTGACTGATGAAGCGTCGGTCAGGAGCGCCTTTCGGCGGACATCGCTCACGTATGGCGGACTAGACATCCTCGTCTCGAACGCCGGCATCGCGCTGCCAGCGGCGATTCATGAACTTGAGTTGCGGGATTGGCAGCGCAGCTTCGACGTCAACGCCACCGGGCACTTTCTCGTCTCGCGCGAGGCTGTGACGTTGATGCGCAGGCAGGCTCTCGGCGGCAGCATCATCTTCATCGGCACCAAAAACGTACCGGCTCCGGGCAAAGACTTTGGCGCCTACAGCACCGCGAAAGCCGCCCAGACCCAGCTGGCACGCATTCTCGCGATTGAAAACGGCGAAGCCGGCATCCGGGTAAACGTTCTGCACCCCGACGCTGTGTTCCGTGGCACCAACCTCTGGTCGCGCGAGGTGCGCGAGCAACGCGCGAGCGCGCACGGAATC
>JBBRGK010000019.1:0-15766 GCA_038240805.1 Dehalococcoidia bacterium
TCACTGTGTGCCGCGCCGACAACTCCTCCTCCGGCTGCAGGGGCAAGCGGAGATTGAAGTTGCGGACGGCAGCCGGCGGACGTTTGGTCCCGGCGACGTGCTCCTGGCAGATGATACTGAGGGACATGGGCACATCACGCAACCGCTGGGGGCAGGCAGTGTAGCATTTGTCAGCGTGCCGAAGTCGCTGGATGTGACGCAGTGGGTAGTGACCGCGGCGGCCGAGCCGGCTGCAGAAGGTACGTAGCCCGTTGCCTGCCGGAAGGCCGCCCGCATCGAGCAGCCGTCCGGTCTGATGGCTCAGGTGGCCAGTTGCACCGTTGGCCCGGATGCCGCCGCAGGCAAGCGCAGCGTAAAGGTGCTGCCCTCGCCTGGCTCGCTCTCGACGGCGATCTCGCCGCCCATCAGCTGCGCGAAGCTGCGGGACAGTGACAGCCCTAACCCCGTGCCGCCGTACTTGCTGCTGGTGGACGCCTCCGCCTGCGAGAACGCCTGGAAGAGCCTGCCCTGCTGCTCCGCCGTCATGCCGATGCCGGTGTCAGAGACAGCGAAGGTCAGCCACTCACGGTCTGCGTCGCTGCTCCGTTCAACGGCGAGCGTGATCGTGCCCGCCTCGGTGAACTTGGCGGCGTTGGAGAGCAGGTTCAGCAGGCACTGCTTCACTTTGGTCAGGTCGGCGTGCATCGCGCCCGGCTCCCCGTCCACATTCAGCACAAACGCATTGCCGCGCTGCTCCACCAGCGGCCGGGCGACGGCTTCCACCTCGGTGAGCACATCCTGCACTGCAAAGTCCTCCGGGTAGAGGTCCATCCGGCCCGCTTCGATCTTGCTCAAATCGAGGATGTTGTTAATGAGCGAGAGCAGATGCTTGCCGGAGGAGTTGATCTTGCCGAGGTCGGAGACAAAGCTCTGCTCGCCTTGCTCCTCTGCTTCTTCGGCCAACATCTCGGAGTAGCCGAGGATTGCGTTCAAGGGGGTGCGCAGCTCGTGGCTCATATTCGCCACGAAGGCCGATTTGTGCTGGTTGGCTTGGGCAAGCTGCCGGTTCAGTTCCTGCAGCTCTCGGCTCTTCTGCTCTATCTCCGCAATCAAGCGGCTATTCTCAATCGCGATCACCGCCTGGTCAGCAAACGTCTGCAGCAGGCGCACTTCCGCATCATCGAAGCGGCGCTCGCCGCGCACTGCCACCTGGATCACACCGATCGCCTCGTCGTCTTTGAGCAGCGGCACCGTGACCAGGCTGGTTGTGCCGGTGAGGGTAAAAAACCGTCGCAAGGACTCCGGTGCCCGTTGCAGACGCGGATCATCTGCGTGAACCGTACCCCGGCGCGGGCGTTTCTCAAGAACTACCAGGGCAGCGTAGTCGGGGTCATTAAGATGCACGATGCGGCCCGCCGTGGCGGTGTGCTCATCATCAGTCAGGGCATAGGTTGTCGTGATCACGAGCTCATCGCCCTGCCGGCGATAGAAGAAGCCAAAGCCACCACGCAGCAGGCGGACAGCACTCTCCAGCAGCGTGTCGAGCACTACGTGAAGGTCGAAGGCCGAGCGGGAGATGGCTTGCAGTACCCCGGCTACTGCCGTTTGCTGCTCCAGTGATGCAGAGAGGTTGTTGTTGCTCGCCTCAAGTTCAGTGAACAGGCGGGCGTTCTCGATCGCGATCACTGCCTGGTCGGCGAAGCCCTCGGTGAGCGCGATCTCCCGTTCGCTAAACGACCGCAGTTCGGTCCTGACCAGCGCGAGACAGCCGATCGCCGTATCGCCTCGTAGCAGCGGTACGCTGAGAGCGGAGCGTTGGCTGGTCGCGCGTAACCGCTCCACCCCCTCTGGACTCGCACCGCGCTTCTCAAAATACGGCGCGAGATCGTTTACCTGCACCGTGCGGTGCTCAAGCACCGACTGGCCGTGTGGGGTGGCCGGATCGAGGCGGTTACGGGACCCCGCGGGCTGGATCGCTGGACCGGCCCAATTGCTCGGGATCGGACCCGCCACCAGTTCATCACCGTCGCGCAGCCAGACCCGCGCCAGGTCGGCATGACAGAGCCGGAATGCTGCTTCTGTGACCGCGGTTAGGGCGATATCCTGGTTCCCCGGCGAGCCACTGATGGAACCGAGTACGCTCGCTGTCGCCGTCTGCTGGTCGAGTGACTCCTGGAGTTCATTCAGGAGGCGGGCGTTCTCGACCGCGATCACCGCTTGGTCGGCGAAGGCCTGCAACAGTGCGATCTGCTGCTCCGTAAAAGCCCGCGCCACGCGGCGGTCGACGAGCAGGAAGCCGATGACCTCGCCCTTCACCAGCAGAGGTACAGCGAGCCGTGATATATCCGGCCATGTTTCGCCCATCCGCATTTCGGGATAACGGGCCAGTACCTCCTCACGGCCGCCCCACACCTGTGCAGGCCGGCCGCTGCGCAGCATCTCGGCCGTGTTGCTGCGCGTCTGCACTATTTCTGAGCGTGGCGGAGCCGTCACCAACACTTGATTGGGCGCCACCTGTGTGACGGTGAAGGAAGCGGGGAGGTCGGCAGGATCATAGGGGCGTGCATAAACAGTGTGGCCACGAGTGGATACGTCGCCATCGAACAGATAGAGAGAGCCTGACTCGGCGCCAAGCAGCCGCCTCGCCTGCTCGGCGATGCCGAACAGCACCGGCTCGGGGTCGCTGCCCGCGCGGGCGACGGCTGAAAGCACGGTGGCCATTGCCGTCTGCTGGTCGAGCGACTCGGCAAGAGCAGGCTCCAGTTCGGCCACCCGTACTCGTAACCGCTCGACTTCCGCTGCCAGGGCTGCCTCTGCTGCTGTCACGCCGCGCCTCCGTCCTCGTCTCGCAGTATAACGATTGGGCAAGAAGGCGTTTGAAAACTCTCCCGAAGACCCTGCGGTTGGCGGTCGCGCCCGACGGCGTATCGCTACTTCAGCCTGTAGAGCAAAGATTGACATCAGCGGCGGAACCCTGTACTTTCCATGTTAGTTAATTAGCCACGCAGGAAAGTACGAGGCCGAGGTCATGACGCTCGTGATCGACAACGACGACCGGCTCAGCGCGACCTTCGCCACACTTGCCAACTCGACGCGGCGAGCGATCCTGGCCCGGCTCGCAAAAGGGGAGGCGAGCGTCAACGAGCTCGCCGAGCCGTTCGACCTGACGCTGCCGGCCATCTCGAAGCACATCAAGGTGCTGGAACGTGC
The DNA here is from genome assembly GCA_038240805.1 of Dehalococcoidia bacterium. Classification (GTDB taxonomy): domain Bacteria; phylum Chloroflexota; class Dehalococcoidia; order CAUJGQ01; family CAUJGQ01; genus JBBRGK01. The sequence goes on from JBBRGK010000019.1 coordinate 3,190, forward strand.
CGGATTGGTCGTACGGGGCCGGCGAGCCCAATACCGGCCATGCACCCTCGACGCCGCACCGCTCGAGAAGCTCTCGACCTGGGCCGAGCAATACCGGCCTGTCTGGGAAGGCCGCTTCGACCGGATGGACGACTACCTCACGCAACTCCAACCGCAACGAGAGACGGAGGAACACAATGACTGACGACAACGATTCCCAGGATGCGGTGATGATCGAACGCACCTTCGATGCACCGGCGAATCTCATCTGGCAGATGTGGACCGAACCGGAACACTTCAAGGCGTGGTATGGCCCGGATGGCGCCACCATTCCCGTGGCGAAGATGGACGTGCGCGTCGGTGGCAGTCGTCTGGTGTGTATGGAGATGGAAACCCCGAACGGCCTGATGCAAATGTGGTTTACGGACGAGTACCGTGAGGTCGTCGGGAACGAGCGCCTCGTCTACACCGAGTCCATGTCCGACAGGGACGGCAACGTTTTGTCGCCCTCGGCCATGGGCATGCCCGAGGGGCATCCGGCTACGACCGAGGTCATCGTCGACCTTGAGGACGCAGGTGGTCGCACCAGGATGGTGATGACCCACGCGGGAGTTCCCAAAGACTCTCCGGGTGCTGCCGGGTGGGCGATGGCGCTCGACAAGCTTGCCGCCCGGGTTGAAGCACGACACCGAGCCAACTGATGCTGGTTCCCCCCTCACATTCTCGGATCTGGTCAATGCTACAGTCTGGTTGCGCGTTCCTGACCGCCGGATGCGTCCGCGAGAGAAGGTAGCCATGAAGGACAAGCTTCAATGGGCATCCGTTGCGTTGCTGGTCGTGGTCCTTGGAGTGGCGGCGATCAAGCTGTTCAACCTGCCGCTCGGCTTTCGGACGAACGAACACCCGCTGATCATCACCAACGGACGCATCCTGAGCAGCGTGCCGCGAGCTCTGTTGATAACCCAGGAAACAACAACCCAGACCTACGCACTCAAGACCGATAAGGATTCGGTCAACTTCGGGCTTTTCAAGGTCGATATTCCCGGTGTCGTCGCCGGCCAATCGCTGCAGGTCGTCGGCAACGTGATCACGACCGCCGGTGTGGATCTGCAAAAGCTCACCGCGAACGACATCCAGGTCACCAACAGCGGGAATCACAGCACCGTGACGCTGCACCTGCCGTATCCGAAGGTGTATTACACCGAGGTGACCGACCTCAAGCAGGACACCACGCGCGGAATTGCCACCAAGCTGCTCGGTGTTGGCCACACCGACCTGGAATCGCAGGCCACGCAGGTGCTCAAGGACCAGGGTCGAGCCCAGGCTATCTCGGCAGGCATCCTGACCTTAGCTCAGCAACATGCCAGCGAAGACATGACGCGGCTGCTGCAGACGCTCTACAGCGTTGCATCGCCAAACGTCAGCGTGACGATCACGATTCTTTACCAGGAGGGGCCGGGTGCAACGCCAACACCGGCACACTAGAAACTGCATCCTTGCTCAATCGCCTGTCTCTGCTGCTGTTACGCCGCGCCTCCGTCTTCGTCTCGCAATATAGCGATTGGGCAAGAAGGCGTATAGGGCATTCGGAGGCTGGCGGCCCGTGCGGCTACCCTTCGTGAGCGACTGGCGGCCGGGTGTAGTCGCGGCGTTGCACTTGTTCACGAACGGGCGTTGTCACTGCCTGCTGCAAGGGATAATACGGCGAACTCCACGCCGCTTACGGCACTGATGAACGTCTGCACGCGGCGAAACCCGGTTCGCTCGCAGGTGCGCAGCGACCGCTGGTTGAACGTCGCGACCGTGGCTCGGAATGCCGCAACCTGGTACTCGCTCCTGGCGAACTCGATCACCGCGCTGAGTAAGCTGGAGCCTCTGCCCCGGCCAGTCCAATCGGGGCGCAGGCCAATGCCCACGTCGAGCGAACCATCGTCCGGGTACTCGCCACCGGGCACCTGCGCGTCGGCGCCATAGCAGCAGAAGCCGACGAGCTTGCCTGCCTGGTCGGTCACCGCGTGGTAACGGAAAGCGGGATTCAGCAGCCCGCCGGTATCCGGGCCATGATTGTAGAAGTCGTACGGCGGCTCGTAGCGCCAGGCCGTAATGCTCTCTGCCCTGGCCGCGGTCATCGGGCGAAACTGCCAGCGCATCATGACTTCTGCCTTTTTCACAGGCTGACCCTGCACGGCGACCGACTGCTACCCGGCGGCGCCGCCGGCAGGCGCCGGCACGTCCTTGAAGCCCATCGTGGAGAGGGTGTGGTAGACGCCGCCGAGCTGCATGAGCTGCTCGTGCGTGCCCTCTTCCACGATGCAGCCCTGGTCGAAGACGACGATCCGGTCCGCGTTGCGCACGGTCGAGAGCCGGTGGGCGATCACAATCGCCGTGCGCCCCTCCATCAGCGTGGCGATGCCGCGTTGCAGCACTGCCTCGGTGCGCGGGTCGATGCCGGCCGTCGCCTCGTCAAGACAGAGGATGCGTGGCTGCACCAGCATCGCGCGGGCGAGGCTGATTAGCTGCCTCTGGCCCACGCTCAGGTTCGAGGAGTTCGGCATCACCGGCATGTCGTAGCCCTTCGGCAGCCGCATGATCATCTCGTGCGCGTTCACCGCCCGGGCCGCCGCCTCCACCTCAGCGTCGCTCGCCTCCGGGCGGCCGTAGACGATGTTGTCGCGCACCGTGCCGAGGAAGAGGAACGGGTCCTGCAAGACGATCCCCATCGAGCGGCGCAGCGACTGCAGGCTCACATCGCGCAGGTCATGGCCATCGACGAGCACCGCGCCGCCGCTCACGTCGTAGAAGCGCGCCAGCAGGCTGATGATCGTGCTTTTGCCGGCGCCCGTCTGGCCCACGATCGCGACGTGCTCGCCGGGCCGCACGTGCAGATCCACGCCGTGCAGCACCTCGATGCCGGGCCGGTAGCCGAAGCGCACGTCGCGGAACTCCACCTCGCCGCGCACGTCGCCGAGCGCGATCGCGCCGGGCTTCTCCGTCACCGTCTGCGGCGTGTCGAGGATCTCGAAGATCCGCTCGGCCGCCACCGTGGCCCGTTGCAGGTTGATGTACTGCTGGGTCGCGTCGCGGATCGGGTCGAAGAAGCGGTTGGTGTAGAGCAGGAACGAGACGAGGAAGCCCAGCTTGAGCGCTCCGTCGAGCACCATGCTGCCGCCTACGAGCACCGCAATCGCCATCGCTGCCGCTGCCACAAGCTCCACGATCGGCTGCACGAACGCCGCCGCGCGGCTGGCCTTGAGGTTCGTGTTCAGGTTCTGCGCGTTAACGCGGTCGAACTCGCCGGTGTTGACGCGCTCGCGCGAGAGGCTCTGGATCACGCGGGCGCCGGAGACGTTCTCCTGGATGCTGGCGTTGACGCTTGAGATCGCCGCGCGGGCCGCGAGGAATGAGCGGCGCGACTGCCGCTGCCAGACCCAAAGGCTGCCCGCCATCACTGGCACCGTGATGAACACCAGCAGCGCCAGCCGCCAGTTGAGCAGCAACAGGGTCACGAAGATGCCGCCCAGGCTGAGCAGGCTGCCGAGGATGGTGATGAAGCCGCTGCTGAGCGTCGCCTGCAGGACGGTCACATCGTTCTGCATCCGGGCCATGACGCGGCCGGTCTCGTTCTGGTCGAAAAAGGCGAGCGAGAGGTGGGTAATGTGGCGGAACATCGCCGAGGAGACGTTGTAGAGTGCGTGCTGCCCCACCCAGGTCATCTGGAAGGTCTGCTGGTACTGCGCCAGCCACATCACCACGCTGTTGACCATGAAGAGACCGCACATCAGCAGCAGCCCGCGGCTGTTGTGGTCCTGCACCTGGTTGATCGCGAGGCCAGGGATCAGCGGATTGAGGATTACGGCCGCTGTATAAATGAAGAGCAGCAGGATGCTGACTGCCACGCGCAGCTTATACGGGGCGACGAAGCGCCACATGCGCTTGATCACGATCGGGTCGAACGCTTTGCCGTAGTCCTCCTCGCTCTGGGCCAGCGCAGTGCGATTGAGCCCAGTGATGCCCGCGCCGCGTCCGAGGTTGCCGCCGAGGTTGATCCCGCCGGGGCCGCCGCCGCCGAACATCATTGCTGCGCCGCCTGCGCGGTCTGCTCGTCGGCGAGCTGCAGGTCGTACATCTCCCGGTAGACGCCCGGCTGCTCCACCAGCTCGTCGTGCCGTCCCTGCTGCACGATGCGGCCATGGTCCAGCACGATCACCTGGTCGGCCCGCCTGGCCGTGCGCAGCCGGTGCGCGATCACGAAGCTCGTGCGGCCCTCCATCAGCCGGGCCAGCGCCTCCTGGATCTGGTACTCCGTCTCCATATCGACTGCCGAGGTCGAATCATCGAGCACCAGCACGCGGGGGTCCACCAGCAGCATGCGGGCGATCGCCAGCCGCTGCTTCTGTCCGCCGGAGAGCGTCACACCGCGCTCGCTCACCCAGGTGTCATAGCCATCGGGTAGCGAGGCGATGTAGTCGTGCAGCTGCGCAGTGCGCGCCGCCGCCTCCACCTCGGCCTGCGTTGCGTCCGGCTTGCCGTAGATCAGGTTGTCGCGGATCGTCGCGCTGAACAGGAACGGCTCCTGCAACACCACGCCCACCGTGCGGCGCAACGATTCGAGCGAGACGTCGCGGATGTCGGCGCCGTCGATCGTAATCCGGCCGCCACTGGCGTCGTAGAAGCGGGGCAGCAGGTTGATCAGCGTGCTTTTGCCACTGGCGGTCTCGCCCATCAGGGCGATCATCTGCCCTGGCGCCGCGTCGATGGAGACGCCATCGAGCACCGTGTGGCCGGTCGAGTAGGCAAAGGAGACGTTCTCCAGCCGCACGTGACCCTGCACCTCGCCGAGCGGCGGCGCGCCGGGCTTCTCGCGCACTTCGGAGAGCGCATCGATCACCTCGAACACCCGTTGCGCGGCGGAGCTGGCGCGCGAGGCCTGGTTGACAAAGACGCCGACCTGGCGGATCGGCACCGCGAGCTGCGAGCGATATTCAATGAAGGCCACCACCGTGCCGATCGTGATCGCGCCGCCGATCGCCTCACGCCCGCCGTAGAGCAGAATGAGCACCGTGACGGCATTGAGGATGAAAAGCAGGAACGGCTGGTTGAAGGCGGCGATCCGGTTAGCAGCCAGGCTGCGCTCGCGCACCGCCCAGTTCGCTTCGCGGAAGCGCTCGAACTGCGACTCCTCCTCGGCGAACGCCTTGACCACGCGGATGCCGGTGATGCTCTCCTGCAGCACCGACGTCTCGACGCCGATCTGCTGCTGCACCTGCGTCCACAGCGGCCGCGTGCGCTTCGAGACTATGTACGAGACCAGCATCGTCGCGGGAATGGTCAGCAGGGTGAGCCCGCCAAGCCGCCAGTCGAGCGCGAGCATGATCCCTGCTACCGTCAGCACCAGCACGATCGTGTAGGCGAAGCGAAACAGGCTCTGGCCGAGGAAGGTGCGGCTGGTGTCCACGTCCACCGTGGCGCGCGACATGAGCTGGCCGGTCTCGATCTGGTCGTGGAAGGCGAAGGAGAGCGTCTGCACGCGGGCGTAGAAATCGCGCCGCAGGTCGAAGGCGACGTGCTGCGAGAGGCTCTCGCCGGAGTAGCTGAGCAGGTAGGCGAACAGGCCGCGGCCGAGGCTGAAGCCGATGATCGCGATCGCCGAGATGACCAGCGCCCGACGGTTGCGGGTGCCAATGCCGGTGTCGATCGCCTGCTTGAGCACCCACGGCGTCAGCGAGGAGAAGACGACGGAGCCGAAGAGGGCGAAGATCGCGGCGGCCGCGCCGAGCCGGTGCTGACCAATGTAGCGGATCAGGCGCAGCAGGTTCTTCATCGCGCTGCCGCCTCGCTTGCCGGCTGCTCTTCACCAGGCGCCAGCCGCTGGCAGAGTCGCGCCAGCAGCAGAAGCAGTTGGCCGGCATCGGCGCCCGCAGCCGCCGCGAGCCGCTCCTCGGCTGCGCCCTCAGCGGCCTTGACCGCCTCGACGATCGCTTCTGCCTCGGTCGTGAGGTACAACCGGGTGCGGCGCCGGTCGTCGGGGTCTGCCGTGCGCCGCACGAGCCCGTCCTCCTCCAGCCGCGCCACGAGGGCCGAGCAGGTGGGGATGTCGGCGCCGATCGCCTCTGCCGCGAAGCGCACGCCGCGACCGGGGCTTGTGTTCAGTGTCAGCAGCAGCTTCGCCTGCTTGGCGGTGAGGTCCAGGTGCGCGAGCCGCTCGCGGTACTCGCGACGGCCGAGCCGGTAGGCGCGCTGCAGGGTGGCGAAGAGTGAGTCGCCGTCGGCTGCATTCATGTCGTTAGTATACAAACAACTAGTACACGAAGCACAAGCACCCGCCTTTGAAATGGGCCTGTGGGTATGTACTGTGCCATGACCGACAGCCAGCCGGAAAGCTATCTGGCATCCCTGGTACCCTCGGGTACGTTTGTCAAGAAGAGGGTGGCTGCAGCAGATAGCAGACTTCGGTTTCCAGATCGGCCGGGTTCTCGCACCAGTCGCCGTAGATTTCCCAGCGCGGTCCGGCGATGCTGCGGCCCTCTGCGGCACACCACTCGCGAACAGCCCTGTGCGCCGCTCCGAGGGCTTGATAGGGACCGCGGTGAACGGTGGTGGCAACCTCACCGGATGGGAGGCTCGAAGGAACTACGGAACCGCCAGGGGAGAACGGAGCCGTGACCTTGACGCCAACTTCAACGTTGGGAACGTCATCTTTATAGAACATGATGTTCTGGCCGGCTGGAAGCCTGTCAGTTGCTTTGAGAAATGTGTAGACGCGGTCAAGCATGGGTCGCCAGACCCGGGGAAACTCCTCCCAGGTAGTCTTCTGGGCGACGACGGCGGTCAAGCTTTTGGGTACCTGCCTGGTCGTCACTGTGTATGTCACGCCCTGCCTCTTCTCACAACAACTACTCCCCAAACTGAATCAATGGCTGCGCCAATCGCCGCTGTCCCCCTGGGTCCCTGTCGCATAGCCTTACCCCCAGCCGGTGCGGACGCGTTTCATGAGGCTTCTGAAACGGGCTTCATGCTCACCTGCCGGTAGCGGCGGCGCGGGCGAGCAGCAGGTCGCGCTCGCGCGTGTTGCGCGTGAGAGACGCGGCCCGCTCGAACTCGGCACGTGCCTCGCTGAGCCGATCGAGCCTGGCCAGCAGATCACCACGCACGCTCGGCAGCAGGTGGTACGCCTGCAGCGCTGGCTCAGAAGCGAGCGCGTCGACAAGCTCAAGGCCCGCGGCCGGCCCTTCGGCCATGGCGACCGCAACAGCACGGTTCAGCTCCACCACGGGCGACGGCACAAGCTGAGCGAGCGCATCGTACAGCGCCACGATGCGCTCCCAGTCGGTCTCCTCGGCCGCCCGTGCCCGCGCATGACAGGCGGCGATCGCGGCCTGGAGCCCATAGGGACCAAAGGCACCCCCCAGCCGCGCGGCTCGTGCCAGCGCCGCCATCCCGCGACGGATGAGAAGCTGGTCCCAACGGCCGCGGTTCTGCTCCAGTAGCAGAATCGGCTCGCCCGACGGGCTCACGCGTGCCCGCGCCCGCGACGCCTGGATCTCCATCAGCGCCACGAGGCCGTGCACCTCCGGCTCGCCTGGCAGCAGCTCTGCGAGAATTCGCCCGAGCCGGAGCGCGTCCTCACAGAGCGCCGGGCGCAGCCAGTCGTCGCCGGCAGTCGCCGAATACCCCTCGTTGAAGACGAGGTAGATAACCTCGAGCACTGAGGCCAGGCGCTCCACCAGTTCCTGCCCATAAGGAACCTCGAACGGCACGTGCGCCGCGCTGAGCGTGCGCCTGGCGCGGACGATCCGCTGCGCCAGCGTTGCCTCCGGCACGAGAAAGGCCCTCGCGATCTCCCCCGTTGTCAGCCCGCCAAGCAGGCGGAGCGTCAGCGCGACGCGCGCCTCGCTGGAGAGCAGCGGATGACAGGCAGTGAAAATCAGCCGCAGCAGGTCGTCGCCGATCTGATCGTCGATCGCGTCGAGGTCCGGCACGCCCCACGGTGACTCGCTCTCCAGCTCGCGTCCAAGCGTTTCGTACTTGCGCGCCAGCCGTGCGTTGCGGCGAAACAGGTCGACCGCGCGATGCTTCGCGGTGCCCATGAGCCAGGCGCCCGGATTGTCCGGAACGCCTGACTCCGGCCACTGCTCAAGCGCGGCCACCAGCGCATCCTGCGCCAGGTCCTCGGCAAGCCCAACGTCGTGCACGATGCGCGCGAGGCCGGCGATCAGCTTTGCCGATTCGATTCGCCAGACCGCTTCGATCGCACCGTGCGTCGCCGATGGCGCACCGTGCGTCGCCGATGGCGCACCGTGCGTCGCCGATGGCGCTCCATCTACCGGACTGGCATCCCGATCTGCCACGACGCTACCGCTTCGCGTTCTCGGTGATCTGCGCTGCCAGCCGCGCCTCCTGCTCGCGCAGCTCGGGCGTCAGCGCCTCGCCGAAGTCGTCCGCGTCGAAGACCTGGCGGATCTCCAGCTCGGTCTGGTCGAAGGGAGCGCGCTTGAGCCACTCGATCGCTTCGTCGAGCGACTTGCACTGCCAGATCCAGTAGCCGGCGATCAGCTCCTTCGTCTCGGCGAATGGGCCGTCGATAACCGTGCGCTTACTGCCCTCGAAGCGGACACGGGCGCCCTTCGAGCTTGGATGCAGGCCATCGCCCGCGAGCATGACGCCCGCCTTCACCAACTCCTCGTTATACTTCCCCATCTCGGTAAGAAGCTGCTCGCCCGGCAGCTCACCCGCTTCGCTCTCCTTGCTGGCCTTGACGATCACCATGAACCGCATCGCTGTATCTCCTTTATTTTGTTTCGGAGTGTAGTTCGCCATAGCCCCACGTGTCACATGCTCGCACCTCGTTCCCAATTTTCGAAGCCCCGCGACCGCTTGTGACGGACCGGTCGAGCTGTGCTCCTACTACTACGTCGAACGGGCGAGATCGAAATCGACACACCCCGCGATCTTTTTTCGCTAAATCACGCCTCGTTTGTAAGAAGTCCCGGCTAAGAAGCTATCTCCCGCACTATGCCCTTCTAAGGCGCGGAAACAGCACTGAAGTAGTGGCGCCGGTCAGGTGCTGGGTTTGATGCCGGCGTCCGCCAGGTAGCTAGCCAACGTCACCCTCTGCTACGATCACGCGACTACTTCACCACTCAGGAGGCGCAGCCGATGAGCCGGACATCACGGATCAAGCACGTGCTCATGCTGACCGCGAGCATTGCTGCGGCCTGGCTCGCGAGCGCTCTTCCCGTCTCTGCAGGCCAGCTTGCCGGACAGGCTCACGCGGGTGCCAGGTTCGCCGGCGCCGCAAGCGTGCGCCAGTCTGACCAGGGCGACTGGGATGCCGGGCTGGCTGCCGCGCTGGCTGCCTACAACGGCGTGCGGCGCTCGCAGGGCGAGTCCTGCACGGCTAACAACCCCGGCCGTCAGACCTGCATCTTTGCCGATCCGACGGACAATGCCGTAGCGACGGCTGCTCGCGGACTGTTCACGTTTGGCAGCGGCGATCCCGATGGGTTCGGCGGCGCCTTCATCCTCTTCGGTCGCACGGCAGACGGCGGCTGGGACCAGTGGTTCGGCAGCCAGAACATCATCTACCAGCCAATCAGCCTGCCCGGTGAGGCGCGCGTCTGCGCCGATGGCGATAGCCTGAACGTCCGCCAGGCGGCGTCCGCAGCGGCGCCGATCGTCGGACTGTTGCCCGACGGCGCGATCCTCACTGCGGAAGAGTTCGTGCTGACCGGGGCGCAGCCACTCGACGACCAGGGCCAGCGCACCGGGCGCGGCGAGGGCTGGTACCGGGTCAGCGGACCCGCAGCCGGCTGGGTCAACTCCCGCTTCATCTCCAGCACGCGGCTGCCCGACTGCATGATCCGGGACCTGTTCGAGCGCAACCGCTGAGCAACTGAGAGACCGCTGCCACCGCCGTGAGGTAGCAGCGCTAAAACCCAAAGGAGAGCCGTATCATGAGTCAAACAGACAAGTTGTTGGTCATCGTCGCCTTGATTCTGGGAATCCTGGACGTGGTCAACCTCAGCGGGCCACTGTCGCGGTTCTCCGTTGCGGGTCTCGCCATTATCCTGTTGGCAGTGGTGGAGCTACACCGCGGCGGCGTCCTGACCTACTAACGCAGCGCCCGGGCTTCTCGCGAGGCTACTTGAGCAGGAAAGCAGACGTGAAGCAATGAGCATGTCGAACAGCCGTCTGCGCGGCGTCCTCGCCGCTGCACTGGTGATGCTGGCCACGGCCCTGAGTATTGGCCCGACGGCTGCCGGGCGTTCTACGTCGCTATTTGCCAGTGGCGCTGACGGCTCCCACCTCGGAGTCTCCGCAGCGGCGCCCCGGCAGCCGGCTCCCGCGCTTGAGGCCCGGGTGGTGGCGGTGAACATCCCTGGCGCCGGGGCGATTAGCCCGGTTGGCCGCTTTCTTCCCGGTGGACCGATCCATGACAACGCCGCCTTCGCCGCCTACACCGCACCGGGACAGGTGCTCGATCCCGATCGCCTGCTGGTCGGTAGCAGCTCGAACTTCGGCGCCCCGCTTACCAGTGCATCGCAGGCGGCCGGAGCGCTGCTCTCGCTCGATGCGAACGCAGCCGCTCCGCTGGTTGTCCCCGCATCGTTCGCTTCAGCTGGCGGCCAGGCGTCCAGCCTCGACGGGCAGGTGCAGCTATTTAGCGCCCAGAGTCCCGGCTTCATCAACGGGATCAACGCGGCCGATGCGGTGACGGCAGACTTCGCCGGGGTCAGCAATCCGCATGGCCTCTCGATCAACAACGGCTTCGGGCGCATCTGGCCGGCGAACGTCCCGGCGGGATTCGCCGGCCCGGGCACAGAGAGCATTCTCGACCCCTCCGGCATTCCCCTCGCATCGGCGCCGAACCCGCGCACCGGCGGCGTCTACGCCGGCGACCTGACCAACCGCCAGCCACAGCAACTGCAGGGGGGCGCCCTTGCCACCGGGGCGGTGGGCACGGCGCTGCTGGGCCGCTCGCCAGACAGGAGCACCCGGGCGGTGTTCGCCATCGTCGGTGCGGACGGGAGCATCGTGCAGGCGCACACCGGCCAGGCTGTCGATGGTCTCGCACCGCCGGGCACGATCACCTCCCTGCTGCCGGCCGCGAACGCGGCGCCACTGCCCGGCGCCACCGACCTGCGGATCGGGGTCGTGCTCAACTTCGAGCCGCTGCGGATTCTCTACCTGACCGACCCGCTTGCCAACACGCTGGTCGCGATCACACTGCTGGATGACGGGCAGCTGTTCCAGACCGGCGAGATCCGGGTCTTCGACTCGCTCAACCTCAACACGCCGATCGGGCTTGCGCCGGCCGTGCCGGAAACGCAGGACACAGACTGGGCCAGCAACACGACCCTGGCCGAGAACAGCGACCTCTACATCGCGAATGCGGGCGACAACACGATCGTGCGGCTGCACCAGGACGGCACGATCGTGGCCGTGCGCCAGGTGACGCTGCCCGGTGGCAGCTCGCTCGGCGGCGCCCACCTCACCGGCATCGCCACGTCGTACAACGGTGAGCGCATCTGGGTGACGGTGGACGGGGCGCTGCCCGGCTTCCCCGGCCAGGACGGCGCGGTGCTCGAGCTGCCGGCGTTCGGCGGGGCGTAGCCGGGGACGAGCCTCACCCCTTACCCTCTCCATTGCCTGTGGGCAATAGAGAGGGCGATCGTTGGGTGCGTTGCACAGAGGACGAGGATGGACGGGTGGGAGCGTGCCTCACCCCTTACCCTCTCCATTGCCTCACGGCAATAGAGAGGGCGATCGTTGAGTGCGTTGCACAGAGGACGAGGATGGACGGGTGGGAGCGCGCCTCACCCCTTACCCTCTCCATTGCCTGCGGGCAATAGAGAGGGCGACCGTTGGTTGCATTGTACGAAGGGCGAGGATGGACGCGCGATCCGTGGGCGCGTTGCACGAAGGGCGCCGGCCATCCTTACCATCCGCATCGGGCAACCAATGATCGCCCTCTTTAGCGGCCGCAGCCGCTGGACCAGTACCACCCGTTAGGCGTAGTGGTAGATGGTAAGGGGTGAGGCGCGCTGGCTGGAGTGAGCGGACCAGGGAGATGATGACGACGAACGGGCCGGCAGGACGGACTGATTACCGGCGAGGACTCCGACGGCAGACGACGCGTGCTGAGGCTGGCTTCTGGGAACTGGTGCGGGACCGGAGGCTGGACGGGCTGAAGTTTCGCCGGCAGTATACCGTGGGCGGGTATGTCGCCGACTTTTATTGCCACGCTGCAGCGCTGATCGTCGAGCTTGATGGCCCGGTGCACGATGACCGCAGCGAAGCGGATGCCTACCGCGATCATCTAATTGCCGAGCGGGGAATGGCGATCCTGCGGGTCAAGAACGCAGACCTCGAACAGGAACCTCATGCCGTGCTTGCCCGGCTTCGTACCGTCATCCGTCACCGTATGAACTGCGAGACTATTACCCATCCATCCTCGGCGTCCGTGCAAGGCAACCAACGATCGCCCCGTCCATCCTCGGCGTCCGTGCAAGGCAACCAACGATCGCCCTCTCTACCGGCGGCAGCCGGTGGAGAGGGTAAGGGGTGAGGTTCGCCCGCACCATTTAATGAAGGATCA
>JBBRGK010000020.1:0-15743 GCA_038240805.1 Dehalococcoidia bacterium
AAAGAAGAAGATGCCGGTCAGAGAGGCACCCATGTACTACCGCAAACTTGGCAACACCGGCCACCTGGCCGGAGAAATTGGCTTTGACGCCCGCTGCCTGGCGACCGTGTCCTCCGACGACGAAGCGGTTGCGCTGGTGCGGCACGCTATTGGCCAGGGGGCCGGCTTCATCGATACGGCCGGCAGGGATACGGCCGGCAGGGATACGGCTGGCGAGGATCAAGCCAGCAACGCGCGTGGTGATGAGGTCGTAGCACGTGCTCTTGATGGCAGGCGCGAAGAGGCGCTGATCGCCGCCCGCAGTAGGATGGTTGTCCGCAATGGCGTAGAGCTGCCCGATTTCAGCCCTGAGCAGGTCACCCGTTCAGCCCGGGAGAGCCTCGAACGGTTGCGCTGCGGCTATCTCGATCTCTTCCAGCTTGATCGCCCGGCCATCGAAGTCCTGCGCGATGAAAATCTCTGGCAGGCGCTTGGCGAGCTCAAGAGCGAGGGCGTCGTCCGCCATATCGGCGTTATCGCACCTGACCTCGAAGTCGCGCTGGCGGCGCTGGAGGACAACCGGGTCGAAACGCTGCAGATTGTCTTCAATGCGCTCGATCCATCTCTTATGCCGGTGCTGGCCCGTGCACGCGCTGCCGGAGTGGGCGTTATCGTGCGTGATCCGCTGGCGCCTGATCCGGCAGACGGCGCCCCGGCATTATCGGGAGACAGCCGCCAGAGCGAGCATGCCGGGCCGGTGGAGGCGCTGCGGCAACGCATTGCGCGGTTGCTGCAGGAGAGCGGCGACACGGCCGCACCAACCTCGCTCGGCTGGGTGCTCGCTCATGAAGCCGTCTCCGTCGCGATCATTGGGGCCGCCAGCGTGGCGCAATTTGAACAGATCCTGACCGTTTCCGGTCGGCGGCTGCCCTCGACCCGGCAGATGCTCGCGATCCGGCATGCACAGCTAACGACCGCCGTGCCCTGAGACGGGGGTCAATACCGGTTTGGTTTTCCGGCGGCAGCGCTGCCGTCCGCTGCTCTTTCGCTCCGCAGTTTCAAGAACGGTCCCTGATGGGGAACGGACGATCATTGCCCGCTGCCGAGTTATAATCCGCCGCCGGCGAACAGGAGGGGAGAACCATGCTTTCATTCGAGTCCAGTGTCTACGTCCTGGAATGTGAACGCCGCTTTGCGCTGCAGGCTTTTGAACGTGACAGACTGCGCGGCCTGACATCGGAGATTCCGAACAAAGCACCGGGCCATCTGAGCGTGCTGCGCACCGTGGGGAGCCGCATCGGTGGCCTGTTCCAGTGGCGCCCAACCCCAGCGACAACTTCGGCACCGAGCAACGCCGCTGCCACCAGGTTAGGGCGACGGCTCTGTTCGACGCGGCGCCGTCACCGCGCCATCATCTGCGCTGGCTGTGGCGCCGCGATCCGTGCCTCGAAGCCGGCCTGTTCGCCGGCGCAGAGGCGTGCGCACAGGCAACGTCGGGCTGTAGAGAGCCGAACCGGTACCATAGCCGTAGGCTGAGAAGTCCGGTTGGGTAGAATGGCAGCGGACTGGAGGCTGTGATGGGTAACGTTGATACGCTCCCTATTCGTGGAACAGAGTCCAGCGCCGCCCAACGGGTAGGGCCGCCAATCGCGACAGCTGTGGAAACTCTGATGCGCGACTTCTTGACCTGGGTGGCGTGCAAGCCGCGTACATATACAGAAGCGATGGAGGCGTGGCGGAGCAGTTGCCCGCGCTTCACCATCTGGGAAGACGCGCTCAGTGACGGTCTCATCTGCGTTGCGTATGGCAGCGGCGTGAAGTCGGGCGGTCCGAGCGTGAACATCACGACCCGGGGGCCATGCCATTCTGGCCGGCAGCTAACGCCGCCAGGCGAGGCGTCGTAGCCTATCCCTTGGTGCGATCGCCACGCGGGTTGAGCCCGTCGTTCAGGGTGTCGGCGAGCGAGTTGAGACCGAGCAGCAGGATTGCCAGCACCGCTCCGGGATAGAGCGGGTAGTAGACGTGCTCGCGCATGAACGCCTTGCTGCCTGCAAGCACCGATCCAAGCGAGGGGTTCGGCGGCTTGATGCCCAGGCCGATGAAGCTCAGGCTCGCCTCGATCAGCACCGAGAAACCCATCGCCAGTGCGAACTGCACCGTTAGCGGCGAGAGAATGTTAACCAGGATGTGCCCGAACAGCACTCGCCGCCCGGTAGCGCCCAGGGTAGTGGCCGCGACCACGTACTCGCGTGACTTCTCGGCGATCACGCCTGCGTAGGCGATGCGGGCGAAGACCGGCACGTTGACCACGGCGATTGTGATCGTCACCTTGCTGATTCCCGGGCCGAGCGCAGCGACGACGGCGATGCCAAACAGAATGGCAGGGAAGGCGATCAGGCCGTCCACCAGCCGCATGATCACGGCGCCGAGCCAGCCCTGGCGAAAGGCAGCGGTCAGGCCGAGAACAGACCCGGCGATCCCACCTATCAGCGTAGAGAGCACTCCAGCCACAAGTGAGACGCGAAGGCCGTACAGCACCCTGCTGAACAGGTCCCGACCGAACTCATCGGTACCAAAGAGGTGCGCCGCCGAGGGTGAATGCAGCTCCTGGCCCCGCTGCTGCACCGTGGGACCGATCCCGCTCAAGAGCGGCGCACCGGCCGCCGCCAGAATAAACAGCACCAGGATGATGCCGCTCATCATCCCGAGTGGGCGGCGAAATGCGCGCAACATCCCTTTGACGTAGGGGTTTCCGCCGCTCCTGCCTCGTTCAATCAACGGCGTGATATCCGCGGATCGAGCACGCCGTAGCTGAGATCGGTAAGCAGGTTGACCACTACCGCGCCCAAAACCAGCAGCAGCACGATCGCCTGGAAGAGCAGGTAGTCACGCCGGTTGATCGCGTCCACCGCCTGCCGCCCCATCCCCGGCCAACCGAAGATCTGTTCCACGATCACGGTGCCCCCCAACAGCCGGCCGAACTGGATACCGGCGATCGTCACCAGTGGCAGCAACGCATTGCGCATTGCGTGGCGGAGCACAACGGTGGAACTCTTCAGCCCCTTGCTGCGCGCGGTGCGCACGTAGTCCTGAGTCATCACCTCCGCAAGAGCAGTCTTGACGAAGCGGGCCTGCACCGCAGCTGCGGGCAGCCCCAGCGTGATCGCCGGCAGAATCAGGTACTTCAGGCCGTCCAGCGGATTGGAAAGTGGATCAACCCGTCCGCCCGGCGGCAGCCAGCCGAGAGTCAGCGCAAAGACGAGCAGATAGATGATGCCGAGCAGGAAGTTTGGCACTCCCTGCATCAGCGCGGTGAAGCCCGAAAGCAGGAGATCCCAGGGTGAGTTTGGCCGAAGCCCGGCAGCGATTCCGAACGGCACGCCCAGCGCGAGCGAAAGCAGAAATGCTACCAGTGCAAGCTGCATTGTCGCCGGCGCGGTGCGCTTGATCAGGCTGCCCACCGAGCGCCGGCTGATGTACGAGCGCCCCAGGTCGCCCTGGGCCAGATGCTTAATGTAGATGCCGTACTGTTCGGGCAGCGACCGATCGAGCCCGAGGTCAACCCGGATCGCCTGCACCTGCGCCGGGGTTGCGTCCGCACCGGCAAGCACGAGCGCCGGATCGCCTGGAATCAGGCGCAACAACAGGAACACGATAGTCGTCGTGATCACGAGCACAGGCACTGCTTGCAGCAACCGCCGCAGAATGTATCCGGTCATCGAACGACGATCCTTGCCGCTATGAATCGTATAGCGAAGCCGCTTTATGGAGGGGAGTTGCTGGTACTCTTATGGTTACGATATTTAACTATACGAAAACCGACGCCAGAGCGGGATTGCCCTGGCTACAGAGGAGCACTGCTGTGGAACAACCCTCCCCCTGGCGAAGCGTACTGGGTCGCCGGCGCCTGCTGCAGCACGGGACCGTTGGTGCCGCCGCGCTCGGACTGGCCGCTTGCTCCAGCAAGTCGAACAACAACAACGGCACGTCTGCCACTCAGCCGGCGAGCTCGGCAGTGGCTGGCGGCAGCCCTGCTGCGGTCCGCGCCGTCAGCCCGGCTGCGGTAAGTGGTGTCTCCGGCGCCGTGACGGCTGCAGCCGGGCAGAAGGCGAAGTCTGGCGGTACTCTGCGTTACGTGATCGCCAGCGACATCACGCCAAAAACGATCCCGCACACGGTGAGCCCTACCAACGACATTCTCTACAGCTGCATCTACGACACGTTGATCCGGTACAAGACCGACGTGCTTGAGGCAACGCCGCAGCTTGCCGACTCGTGGGAGTTCAACGCCGATAAGACACAGCTCACCTTTCATCTGCATAAGGGCGTGCTTTTCCATAGCGGCAAACCGCTCACGTCAGCAGCGGTGAAGTGGAACATCGAGCGGGTCGGCGATCCGGCACTCGGCTCGCAGCTGCTCAACTTCTCCAAATGGGTGGTGAAAAGCGAGACCCCGGACGACACTACCCTCGTGCTCACCTTCGACCAGCCGCGTCCGTCGATGCTCGACATGTTCGAGAACCTGTTCATCGCTGAGCCGGAGAGTATCCAGGGCACGATCGACGGCAAGACGTTCATCGGCACGGGGCCGTTTACGTTCAAGGACTGGCAACCGGGCGATCACTACAGCTTCGTCAAAAACCCGGCCTACTTCCGCCCCGGGCTGCCCTATCTCGATGCCGTTGAGGTGAAGATCGTCCCTGACACGCAGGCGCAGCTGATTACGGTGCAGTCGGGCGCGGCGGAAATCGCCGAGAACGCCGAGCCGCGCGACGCCCGCTCGCTCCAATCAGACAAGAAGTACCAGGTGATCGTGCCGACACAGTGGGTAGGACTGTGGTATGTCGGGGTTGACGTGAAGGCGCAGGGACTGGGCGACAAGCGTGTCCGCCAGGCGATCGGCTTCGCCATCGACCGTAAGCGGATGGTCGATACGGTGCTGTTCGGCTTCGGTGAGCCGACGGTGCTGCCCTGGCAGAAAAACTCACCCGCTTTCGACCCGGCTTTCGCCGACGCATTCAGCTACGACCTGACGAAGGCGAAGCAGCTGCTCAACGCCGCCGGGGTTAGCTCACTGGATCTCTCCTACATCGTTTCCAACGCCTACCTGCCCACGCACGGGATTGCTCAGGTGCTGCAGGACGACCTGTCAAAAATTGGCATCAAAGCTGATATCAACAAGCTCGACCATCCTCAGTACCTGCCGAAGCTCACCGGTGGCAAGATGAACGGGATCTGGTCAGGCACGGTCGGGTTCATGCACATGACGCCGAGCACGCTGTTCGTGCAGTCCTTCCCGTACCGGGTGCCGAACTCATCCAACTTCGACACTCCGGAATACCGGAGTCTGATCGACGCTTCGTTGAACACGCCGGAGGCCGGCGTGAAGGACGTCTATCACCGACTCGACCAGATGCTGGTCGATGAAGCGTTCATGCTGCCGATCACGCCGACGGTTTCGCCCCGGATAGCGGCTGCAAGCGTCCGAGACTACCTTTTCTCCCGCTCGGCCCGCGTCGTTATTGAAGCGATGTGGCTGGCGAAGTAACGATTGGCTGCGGCAGGAGCAGTTCCCGATGGACTTTCATTTCACCCCGGCGCAGGAATCGTTCCGGGGCGAAGTGCGCCGGTTCCTGGAGCAGACGCTGACGCCCGAGTTCTGGGCCTATTACCGGGCCAACCGGCTGCCCGGCTGGTCGCCGGAGTTCAGCCGGGCGACTGCGGCGCAGGGCTGGCTGGGCATCGCCTGGCCAAAGGAGTACGGCGGCCAGGGGCGCGGCGTGATCGAGCAGATGATCTATATGGAGGAGATGGCGATTGCCGGCGCCCCGCAGGAGCATCATCGCCGCGCCATCCAGCAGGTAGGGCCATCGATCATCCAGTTCGGCAGCGACGAGCAGAAGTCGTTCTACCTGCCGAAAATCACCAGCGCGACGACCTCGTTTGCCATGGGCCTCTCCGAGCCCGATGCAGGCTCGGACCTGGCGAACGTCCAGACGCTCGCTGTACGCGACGGCGATGACTACGTCCTCACCGGCCGCAAGTGCTTCACCAGCGGCGCGCACTACTCCGAGTATCTCTGGACCGTGGTCCGCACCGACCCTGAAGCGCCCAAACATCGCGGCATTTCGATCGTAATCGTGCCGCTCGATGCGCCCGGCATCGAGGTACGGCCGCTGCTCGACCTGCAGGGCCGCCATCACTTCAATGAGGTGCTGCTCGAGAATGTGCGCGTGCCCGTTTCAAACCGGGTGGGCGAAGAGAATCGCGGCTGGTACGTAAACGCCTCGACCATGGACTTCGAGCGTTCCGGCATTGCTCGCATCGCCTCGCTGCGGCGTCTGCTTGAGCGGTGCCTGCAGGCGTTGCGGCAGATTGGCACCGCTCGCGGAGAGACGGCGCGGTATAGCGAGGAGCGGCAGCGGCTGGCCGGGCTGGCGACCACGGTTGAGGTTGCGCGGCAGTTGTCCTACAGGGTTGCCTGGCTGCAGAGCATCGGCCGGGCTCCGAACTACGAGGTGTCGATCCAGAAGGTGCTCGCAACGGAGGCGAGCCAGGAACTGCACAACTTCATCCTGAACGCGCACGGGCTGGCTGGCCTGCTGGATGGCGGTGAAGACGGCGGCGAGGATGGAGCCGGTGATGCCTGGGGTCCCGGCTACCTGGCGTCGCTGAGCCAGACCATCGCCCAGGGCTCAAACGAGATCAACCGCAACGTGATCGCCACCCGCGGCCTCGGTTTGCCACGCGGCTAAAGGCCTGGCCTTTTGTCCCGAGGGCCTACACTTAGACCGTTAGCTGGCTGAGATCAACTTCGGCGTCGATAACGCCTATCGCCGTCCCGCTCCACGGCATGGTGAGAGGCATACTGGAAGCCAGCGCTCCGGCCACCGTGATTCCACCGGTGGAGAGGAATCTACGGCGGCTCGCCCCCTGATCGGGATGCGACGCCTTGCGACGGAGTGTCAGCATGGTCTATCGCTTACTACCTGGCGGTCGCCGCGCCCTTCGCAAGCTTCGCCAGCAGTTCGTAGCTGCGCTTTGGGTCGACGCCGGGAGGGGCGAAGATGGCGGCGTTGAAGTCGGTCACGCCCGCTTCGGCGAACGCCTGTAGCTGCGCTTCGACCTCGGCTTCGGTGCCCGCAACCGCCACGTCGCCCGGTCCGCCGGCGCCGCCGCGGTCCAGCGTGGCGCGGTATGACGGTAGCTGACCGTAGACGGCGAACGTCTTTTCGGCGCTCTCACGGGCTGCAGCGGCGTCATCGGTCACGCACACCGGCACGCCGGCGACGATGCGCGGCGCCGGACGGCCCGCTTTTGCGGCAGCAGCGCTGATAATCGGAATGGCGGTGTCGCGTAGATAGGGGAGGCCGCCCATCCACGTGGCAGTGCCGTCCGCGAGCCGACCGGAAAGTCGCAGCATTGCCGGGCCGAGCGCGGCCACGAGGACTACCGGCTTCGTGGCTCCCGGTACAGTGAGTTGTGCGTTGATGCGGTACTGCTCGCCCATGAACCTGGTCGGCTGTTGTGACAGCAAACCGTTGAGGGCGGTGAGGTACTCCTTCATATGTGGGATCGGCTGAGAGTAGTCGAGCCCGAGCATGTTCTCGATCACGACCTTGTGGCTCAGGCCGATGCCGAGCGCGAGACGGCCGTTCGTAGCCGCCTGCACGGTCAGCGCCTGCTGTGCCAGGGCGGCCGGATGCCGCGGGTAGGTCGGCACGACGAAGGTGCCAAGCTCGATGCTGCGTGTCTCCTTGCCGGCAAGTGCCAGCACGGTCAGCGCGTCGAAGCTGAAGATGTTCGAGAGCCAGATAGAGGCGAAGCAGGCCTCCTCCGCCCGTCTCGCCTCAGCAAGCAGCCCATCGAGCGTGTTCGGTCCTCCGGTAACCGCCAAACCTATACCGATTCTCATAGCAACCCCCAAGTGTAACTGCGGGGCAGCCTGCCTCCGCGTGGACTCATTGGGGGCGAGTATAGCAGCCGTCCGGACCGCGCCGAATCACGCCGAACCACGCGTCAAGGCGGCGTCTTTCGTAGGACGCCAAAAAGCCCCGCAAGGAGTCCATCCTCACGGGGCTTCGTGTGCTATGTAGCGTTGCGGCGATCGCTCGCCGCAACGGCACTTAGACCTTCGCGAAACGAGCCGCTGCTGCGGCCTGCCGTCGCTGGGCAAGGCTATCCGCGATCAACGTCACGATCTCATAGAAGATGTGCGTCATATGATAGACGGTGATGCCCAGGCCGGGCGGATCGAGCGGGGGGTTGACCTCGACGACATCGCCGCCGACGATATCGAGCCCGCGCAGGCCGGCGAGAAACTTCGTCGCATCGCGGATCGTGATTCCATCGGGCTCAGGGTCGCTCACGGCCGGGGCGTAGGTCGGATCGATCGCATCCATGTCCCAGGTGATGTAGACCGGGCCATCGCCGACGATGCGGCGCGTCTCGGCGATGACGGCCTTGACGCCGATCTCGAAAAACTCTTCGGTCTCGATCACGCGAAAGCCGGTCTCATGCGCCCAGCTATCCTGCCTGAGGTCCGCCATCGGCCCGCGAATTCCCACCTGGACGGACCGTTTCGGATCGATCAGCCCCTCCTGCACAGCCCGCACGACGAAGTCACCCCCATGCGGCGCGTACCCCGGCGCCGTCGGGTAGGCGTCGGTGTGCGCATCGAGATGAATCATGGCGATCGGGCCTTTGTGCTTCGATTTCGGACCGGCGATGCCGCGGAAGATGGGCAGGGTCACCGAGTGATCGCCGCCGATCGACACCGGCAGCGTGCCGGCCTCGTGCAGCCGGGCAAAGAACGCATGAATTTCGTCGATCGAGCGCTCGGGGTCGAGGGTTGCCGTGATTGGGGCGTCGCCCAGATCGCGGATGCGGCAGAGCTCAAACGGGTTCACCTGGAAGCCGCGGTGGCTGCGATGGTGGCCCATCGACATATTCCGCACGGCGCGTGGCGCAAGGTACTGCATCCGCTGAATGCCGTTGCCGCCGGAGTAGGGGATGCCAACGAGGCCGATGTCCGCTTCAGCGGGATCGGTTTCATACGGGCAGCTCAGGAAGGTAGCCACGCCCCGCCACAGCTGGAACTTCCCGACATTCGCCATAAAGTCGACTGTTGGCTCCATGATTTCCCTCTCTGTTAACGAGCGCTGCCGCAACAGGGTGCGACAAACCGTGTACGACCACCCGGTGGCCGCCGTGTGCGCTCGCTGCTGTGCGAATCGTATATCATTCTGCATCGCAATCACAATTATTCTTAGATTTTTAGCTGTAGAAGCAACAGGATGCGGTTTTGCTCCACTCGTTGCGAAATGACCGGCAGGCAGCGGGACGCCAAAAAGCCCCGCAAGGAGTAAATCCTCACAGGGCTTGATGCGCTGTTTAGCGAAGCGGGTTGCCGGTGTCACTATGCCGCGCTGCGGACGACCGGCTCAGGTGAGCGCGACCGATCGCTTTGCGGTGGTGCGACTACCAGCGGTTGCCGCCGCCGCCACGGGAGTTCCCACCACCGTACGACGAACTGGAGCCTGCCTGGCTGCGGAAGCAGTCAGAGCAATACACCGGTTTGTCGCCACGAGGCTGGAACGGCACGCGGGCCTCTTTGCCACAGGTGGCACAAGTGGCGCTGAACATTTCGCGGCTGCCGCCGCCGTAGCTGCCGCCACCACCACTGCCGCCGTCGCGCTGCTGGCGTCGAGCCGCGCGGCACTCCGGACAACGGCCAGGATCGTTCGTGAAGCCCTTTTGGGCGTGGAACTCCTGCTCGCCGGCAGTGAAGGAAAAGGTTGTGCCACAGTCGGCACAGGTGAGTGATCTGTCAACGAAACTCATTCGATGACCTCCATAAAGTATTGGCGATCCAGTCATCGAACGTTCGGACATGAGTGGGGAACACTCTGCAGAGGCCGTCGAGGGAAGGAGCTACCATGCAGAGGATAGCAGATATAGAACTCTTTGGCAAGCGATTTTTTTATGCACCGCTACGCGTCTGCCGTTTCGGGTGGATCCAACGCCTCTGATCGTTGCCCATCTGCGCCGTAGAGTGCACGATAAGCTCGCGGTTATGCATTCAGGCCAACCTGGATAGCCTGGATAGAAGGAGTGATCTCCGTGGTCGATTTCACGCTCTCCCCCGAAATCCGCGACATGCGCGAGCGGGTCTCGCAGTTTATGGACAAGCACGTCTATCCAAACGAAGAGGCGCTCGGCCGCGAGGATGAGCAGTCCGAGCGGCTGATGAAGGAGATCCAGGGCCGGGTCAAGCAGCAGGGCATGTGGGCGATGTTCATCGGCCCTGAGGCGGGCGGCACTGGCACCGGCTTCCTGCCCTACGCCTACGTCAATGAGATTCTCGGCCGCAGCTCCTACGCACCGCGTGCCTTCGGCTGTCAGGCTCCAGACACCGGCAACGCCGAGATCCTGCACCAGTTTGGCTCGCCCGAACTGCAGGAACGCTGGATGAAGCCGCTCATCGCCGGAGAGATTCGCTCCTTCTTCTCGATGACCGAGCCGGAAGTCTCCGGCGCCGACCCGACCAACCTGCAGACCAGCGCTGTGCAGGATGGCGACGACTGGGTGATCAACGGGCACAAGTGGTTTAGCTCCGCGGCCGACGGCTCCGCCTTCGCCATCGTGATGGCGCGCTCCGACCCTGAAGGGTTGCCGCACCGTCGCTTTAGCCAGATCGTCGTGCCAACTGACTCGCCCGGCCTGACGATCGTGCGCAACATCTCCGTGATGGGCCACGCTGGTCACGGGCACGGCTCCCACTCCGAGATCCGCTACGACGACGTGCGCGTGCCGATCACCAATACGCTCGGCAAGCCCGGCGATGGCTTTCTGATCGCGCAGAAGCGGCTCGGGCCTGGCCGTATCCACCATGCGATGCGCTGGCTCGGACAGGCGCAGCGGGCGTTCGAGATCATGTGTCGCTACTCGCTCAAGCGCGAGGCGTTCGGTGGCCCGCTGGCGGAAAAGCAGACGATTCAGAACTGGATCGCCGACTCGGTAGCGCAGATTCAGGCCTGCCGGCTGCTGACCATGCACGCTGCGGCCAAGATCGACAGCGGCGAGGATGCCCGCGTGGAGATCTCACTGATCAAGTTCTACGGCGCAAGCATGCTGCACGACGTGGTCGATCGCGCCATCCAGACGCACGGCGCTCTCGGCGTCACCGACGACACCCCTCTTGCCTCGATGTACCGCAACGCCCGCGCCGCGCGAATCTACGACGGTCCGGACGAGGTGCACCGCATGGTCGTCGCCCGCCGTGTCCTGCGCCGGTTCCAGGAAGGCGGCGTCTACGAGTTCGACTAGCAACACAGCCTCCCTTGTCGATCCGGCACGGCTGCGGGCGTATCTGCGCGAGCATCTGCCGGGCGGTTCCGCGCCCGATGCAGAGCTGCAGTTGCAACGGCACGAGGCGGGTTATTCGAACGAGACATTTTTCATTCAACGTGGCGAGCAGCGCTGGGTGCTGCGGCGCCCGCCACGCGGGGAGCTGCTGCCGACCGCCCACGATGTCCTGCGTGAGTACCGCGTCCTCTCGGGCCTCTATGGCACGGCGGCGCGTGTGCCGAAGCCGCTGCTTGCCTGCGAGGACGCGACGGTGATTGGTGCACCCTTCTACCTGATGGAGCGTGTCGAAGGGCTGGTCATCCGCGAGGAACTGCCGGTGGCGTTCGATCCCTCTACAGAACGGCGGCGCCTCGGCGAAGAGATGATCGATGCCCTGGTGGAACTGCACAGCGTTGACTGGCAGGCCGCCGGCCTCGGCAACCTCGGCAGGCCGCAGGGGTATCTGGAACGGCAGTTACGTCGTTGGAGCGGTCAACTGGACCTCACGCTGCCGAGAACCCGCGAGCTGCCGGGGATCGCGGAGGTGACCGCCTGGCTGCGGCAGCACCTGCCGGAGTCGCCGGCGCCTTCGATCGTTCACGGCGACTACAAGCTCGACAACGTCGTCTTCGCCGCCGGTGCACCGGCACGGCTTGAGGCCGTGCTTGACTGGGAGATGGCAACCATCGGTGATCCGCTGGCCGATCTCGCCTGGATGATGGCCTACTGGGGACCGTCCACCGGCCCTGGCGAAGAGGTGCTGCCGGGAAGCAATGCACTCACCTCGCTGTCCGGCTTTCAGACACGCGAAGAGCTGGTGGCGCTGTACGAGGAGCGCTCCGGCAGGGCGATGCGCAACTTCCAGTTCTACTTCTGTCTGGGCGTCTGGAAGCTGGCGATTATCATGGAGGGGCTGTACGCGGGCTTCCTCGAAGGCACTGCAGCCAACCAGCGCGCCGCCGAGATGGAGTTCCGAGTGCCCCGCCTGGTCGAACGGATGCACCGCATCATGCAGGGCGAGTTGTAACGGGCGGGTCGCCGAACCAGCAGTTTGGCGGTGTTCAAAGGCCTCAGGAGTACACGATGCGCGCGATGCTGTTTCGCAACAACGATGTTTCCATCGTGGAGGTCGCGCGCCCTGTGCCCGGTCCGGGGCAGGTGCTTGCCCGGGTGCTCGCCTGCGGCATTTGCGGCAGCGACCTGCACTTCGCGCGCTTCGCCGACCAGATGATTGCCGCTGGCCGCGACAGCAAAGGCATCGGCGCCGCGATCGATCTCGAACGAGGCGTGGTTATGGGCCACGAGTTTGTTGCAGAAGTGGTCGAGGCAGGCTCTGACGCCGGAGAGTGGCAATCAGGCGCCCGCGTCACCTGCATTCCCGTGCTGCTCGACTCGGGCTCCACGCGCGGCATGCACAGCATCGGCTACAGCAGCGACTATCCAGGGGCCTACGGTGAATACGTGCTCCTGAGCGCGTCGATGCTCTTGCCCGTGCCCGATGGGGTGCCCGACCAACTTGCAGCGACAACGGAGCCATGCGCGGTCGGCCTGCACGCGGTGCGCGAGGCGAAGCTGCAACCAGATGACCGCGTTCTCGTGATGGGCTCCGGCCCGATCGGGTTGATGACGCTCCTCTGGCTGAAGCGGGAGGGCGTGCGCCACGTCGCGGTGAGCGAGTACGCCGCCTCACGCCGAGAGCTGGCGCAACGGCTCGGCGCCGACCAGGTGCTCGATCCGGCAGCGACAGATGTTGCGGCTGGTTTTCAGGCGGCTGCGGGCGGGCCGCCGGACGTCGTCTTTGAATGTGTCGGCGTCGGGGGCACGTTGCAACAGGCGATCGACCTGGTTGGGCGGCGTGGACGGGTAATCGTCGTCGGCGTCTGCATGCCGCCTGACAACATCAGGCCGCTGGTCGCGATCAACAAACACCTGACGCTGCAGTTCGTGCTTGGCTATTCGGCGGCAGAGTTTGCCGAAGCGCTGGCCGGCATCGCCGACGGCAGCGTCGACACCGCACCGCTCATTACTCGCACTGTCACGCTCGACGAGCTTGCCGCCGCCTTCCGCTCCCTCAGCGACCCGACCGAGTGCAAGATCGTGCTCACCTTTGATCGGTAGTGTCGGAGCGCCGGCTGGTCGCTGTCATGGTACAGAGCCCGATTGCGCCTGGGTGATGCCGCAGTGGCTGTGGTCCGGGGTATAATCGGCCGGATTAGCGGGATGGTGCGAGATGGTGACCACCGCGAAACCTGGCTGGACCGGAAGTGTTGCCACGAGGGGGCGCCCACTGGCGCCGGGGTTGCTGCTTGCGCTCGGGCTGAGCGTGGCAGCGGTGCTGCTTGCGAACGGCGAGGAATCGCTGATCAAGCACCAGGTGATCGAGGCGCTGGTGCTGGCGCTGCTGCTCGGCGTCGTGGCGCGTAACGTCATCTCCCGCCCGCAGCCGTTCGTCGCCGGCACGGGCTTTGCAGCAAAGCAGGTGCTTGAGCTTGGCGTCGGCCTGCTCGGCGCCAGCGTTGATTTCCGCCAGGTGTTTTCGGCCGGTCCCGCGCTGCTGATCCTGGCTCTGGCTGGCGTCGCAGGCGGGATCATCGTCAGCTACCTCTCGGGACGTGCGCTCGGGCTGCCCGAGCGGCTGGCGCTGCTGGTCGCCGTCGGCAACTCGATCTGCGGCAACTCGGCCATCGCCGCCGTGGCTCCGGTGATCGGCGCTGAAAAGAAAGATGTCGCCAGCTCGATCGGTCTCACCGCCGTGCTCGGCGTCTGCCTGGTGCTGGCGCTGCCGTTGCTGATTCCCGTTTTCGGACTCGGGCACTACCAGTACGGTGTGCTCGCAGGGATGAGCGTCTACGCCGTGCCGCAGGTTGTCGCGGCGGCCTTCCCGGTCAGCCAGCTCAGCGGCCAGGTCGCCACCCTGGTCAAGCTGCTGCGGGTGGTGCTGCTTGGGCCGGTGGTGCTGGTGCTCGCGTTGATCTATCGAGCCCGTGGCCTCGAAGGCAGCAACAAACGTGGTGTCGCCAGCTATGTGCCCTGGTTCGTGGCTGTCTTCTTCGCTTTCGCCGTCCTGCGCAGCACCGGCCTGCTGCCGGCTGGCATTGGCGACACATTAAAGACCTG
Source organism: Dehalococcoidia bacterium (assembly GCA_038240805.1). Taxonomy (GTDB): domain Bacteria; phylum Chloroflexota; class Dehalococcoidia; order CAUJGQ01; family CAUJGQ01; genus JBBRGK01. The sequence goes on from JBBRGK010000020.1 coordinate 14,446, forward strand.
GAGCCGCTGGCTAACGATCCTGGCGATGGCCGGTCTCGGTTTTGGCGTCGAGCTGGCGGCGGTACGGCAGGTAGGCGCACGAGTTGGCACGGCGGTCATCGTCTCCCTGTTGTTTATGGTCGGCCTCACCTTGGCCCTGATCCATGTGCTGACGATCCACGGCTAACCCGCGTCATTTATTGCGTTTTGCTTGCCATGCGTGACCCGCGGACGATAGGATAGCGGCGATCTCGAACGTCGTTCGAGTTTGTGGCGTACCGCCGGGTCTGGCGATAGAAGGATGAATTCGATGTTCGCTCGGCTGGCGCGCACGGCGCCGTGGATCAGCATTTCTGGCGTCGTCGCGTTGCTATTCGGGCTTGGCTGGGACGCTGCCCTGCACCGGCTCGATCCGGGACTGGCCGAGCGCGAGGGCATCTTCACGCTCACTAATCCGGGCCATTTCCTTTTTGCGGCGGGGATCGGGCTGACCGTGCTTGGTGCGCTGCTGTTTCTGCTCGATCGGCTGGCGCTGCGACCTGCTTTGTCTTTCAGGCGCCGCGTGGTGTTCGTTGCACCCATGGCCGGCCTGCTGGCTCTGGCGGGAGTCAGCCTTTCGTTCGCAATGAGCAGCCCCGGCGGCCTGACGGGCCACACCCATACGCACCAGGACGCCGTTGTCCATACGCATGACCCGGTCAGCGGCGCAGCCGTGCCGGCGCTCAGCGCTGCGGTGGTGGCGAGTCCGGAATCGTTACCGCACACCCACCCTGCTACCGTGCCGGACACAGCCGCCAGCCGCCTGGCGAACGGCATCATTCATGACCACGGCACTGAAGTGCCGATCACCGGCGAGCAGCTGGCCGCAGCGATGAAACTGTGGGACGACACGAAGGCAGGCACCGCCCGGCTGCAGGACTTCGCGGTGGCGCAGAGCGAGGGCTACCGCCCGATCACCCCTTTCGTCGGAGGGCTGGCACACTTTCACAACCAGGCGTACTACGCCTCGGGTGACACGCTCGACCCGACAAAGCCGGCAGAGCTGATCTACCTGCGCACGCCACGGGGCGAGGTCAAGCTCGTTGGCGTGATGTTCCTTGCCAGGCCGGGTCAGGCAGGGCCGAAGATCGGCGGCCCGCTCACGTCGTGGCACGCGCATGACAACCTCTGCTACAGCAAGGCGGGCGTTGTTGTGGCGCTTTCCGACGGGAACGGCAAGTGTCCCGCCGGTACGACCTTCAACGGTGTGACGCCAGAGATGCTGCACGTCTGGCTGGTGGACAACCCGAACGGCATCTTCTCCGAGGATATGTCCCCGG
>JBBRGK010000021.1:0-15362 GCA_038240805.1 Dehalococcoidia bacterium
GTGCTTGTACAGACGCTCGAAGAGCTGGTTGACTGCACGGTAACGTTCCGATACGTTCCACGGCTGTCCGGGCGACGAATCGCCATCGTTGGCGGTGGCGGCGGCACGAGCGTGCTCGCGGCGGATGCGTGCGCCCGTGCCGGCCTGCTGGTGCCGGCTCTCGCCGTCGAGACGCAGCGCCTGCTCTCGGTGTTCACACCAGACGCCGGCACGAGCGTTCGCAACCCGGTCGATACCATGGCGATGTGGCGCCCGGAAGGAATTGCGACCACCCTCACTGCCGTTGCGCAGGATCCGGGGATCGACATCGTGCTTTTGCACACGCAGACCGACTGGGCCAACCGTCCGGGCAACGTGGATCTCACCCCGGCGCAGTTTGTCGATAATCTCGTCGCGGCAGCCGGGCACGCCGCTGCTGTCTCGGGCAAGCCGGTCGTTGTCGCGCTGCGATCGCCTCTTTCCGTCGGCGGCATGGAGAACCGGCTGCTGATGCAGACGAAGCTGGCCGAGAATGGAATGGCGACCTATCCGAGCGTGCAGCGTGCGGCCGCCGCTCTCGCTCGTTGCCTTGCATGGGAGGAGCAACATTCCGGCGTCTGAACGCTGTTTTTCAGCGTGATGAAAAGCAAGCCTCGCCTCACGAAACGCGGCGCATCGGGGCTCAGTACACGTCGTCACGTTCACCGAACTCGAACTGGTAGGAGCGCTCTTCCACTTCCTCCCTCGTGACGATTCCGCGGGAGTCCAGGAGAGCTTCGAAGGCGGCCAGCCAGCGCTGATAGTACTCTGGCTCCTCTCCCTGCGCTTCCGCGCCGGCGATCTGCTCAACCAGTCGCTCTCGAAAGTCGTCCCACGGGTAACAGCTCTCCTCGTGAAGCGCGACGGCCATGCCGAAGGCTCGACCCTGCCAGGGTGCGTCAAAAACCAGTTCACCGTTCTTGCGAGGCACGGCCTCATCGCCGGCCATATACGCGACCTCAGCCCCAACCGAGTCCTGTTCACAAGAGAGGGCCGGTGCGGGCTCGCCCGCAGGGTCTTTGTCGGTCGAAGCTGCTGAATTCCTCACACGCGGGCGAAAGTCATCGACCGGCAGCCCATCGGGGCGAGGCTCCGAGATGGAAGCAGTGAACTGCAGCGGCGCTAGTTCGGCCGGCAACGGCGTCACTGTGCCGGTGGCTTGCGCTTCGAGCAATTTTTCGATGAAGTCGAACATCGCGATGACTGGACGCGCGCCGCTCATTGAGTGAAACCAGAATGCGCGGCCATCAAACTGAAGCATCGCCACATTCGCCAGGGCACACGGCCCAAGGCAACCGCCGACCGTGAGATGTACGACGTTACGCAGCCGCCGCCGTTCCCACTCCTGGTGATAGAGGTCGGCGGGCACGGCCGCAAAGCCGTCCTCAGTGCGCCCGCAGCAGCAGTTGTTCGCGCATACGAATAGCTGGCCTCGAAAACGTGCCACGTTGACCAGCTTGCCGTCGCCACGGCGAACGAGGTTACGTCGGCGCTCGTATACCACTTTGACTACCGCGCCATTGCCGGCGCGTGCACGTCAGCGACACCGATCATCGAGTCGCGAGTAACCAGTGGGATAAGCTGTTCCTCGCTCAACTCCTCGGCGCCCAAAGGAGCCAGCGGCAGAACCATGTACCGCACCTCGGCGCTGCTATCCCAGACGCGAATCTCACGCTCCTCGCCGATCACTAGTCCGAACTCGCGCAGCACGGCGCGGGGCTCGACGACAGTGCGCGATCGGTAGGCTGGCAGCTTATACCATGTCGGCGGCAGCCCCAGAACGGGCCACGGGTAACAGGAGCAGAGGGTACACACGACCACGTTGTGCACCGCTGGCGTATTTTCGACCACCACAAGCTCCGTGTAGTTCAGCCCGAGTTCTGCCAGAGCGGCCGTGGTTTCCGTGAGCAACCGTTGCCGAAATGCCGGGTTCACCCATGCCCGTGCGACGGCGCGGGCACCGTACATTGGGCCGGTATCAGTTGCATATCGGGCAACAACACGGTCCACCATGTCCGGAGTCAGAAGCCCCTTTTCGAGAAGGAGCGATTCAAGCGCCCGCACCCGGGAGACAACATACTCTTCGACGTTCGGGTGATACTTTCCCATCTCAGTCTCCTCGGACTCATCTGGACCATCTGTGCAGGCGCGGTTCAGGCGGGCAGCAGGTACTGTTCCCACAAATCGATAAAAGTACGCTGATTTGGCTCCGCGTCCTCGCCCCAGAGTTCCTTCGCTTCGAATGCCACGCTGTAGAGCGGCTGCGGGTCTTCGCCAAGTCCGTGCGCATTGGTGTCGGGGAAAACATAGACGCCGCGCATACTCGCAACCACGCCACGCCGTCCACGGGCGTATTGGGCCAGGCGAGTGTGACCGCGCGGGTGCGTCACCCTGGTGACGACGGCATCTCCCGGCTTGAATTTTGGTGGTGCGCTCGCCTCGCGGCGGAAACCGGGCGGACCCCGGCGTTCGAACACAACTGGTTCAGGCAGCTGGCCGTGAATGGCGGCGGTGGCAGGCGAATCGGGGTGTTCCTCGAAGAAGACGGCCCGCTTCTCCAGATCCTTGGCCGAGATGACGCCTTTCTCGATCAGCACCCGTGAGATGCCGTCCAACCAATGCTCGTAATAGCTGGATTCCAGGTAATGGGCGGCGTCCATCCGCTCGATGCCATGTCGGAACTCATCAATGTTCATGACGCCTTTGCCGCGCGTTGCCTCAGAAATCGCGAGGACATGCGCTTCCCAGTCAGCATGAAACGTCAGCTCGTTCGCTTCGCGGAGGACGGGGCCGAACCCTTGCATTCCGCCCAGATCGTGGATACCGTCCATGCCGATCCCTTCTAGCTGCCGCCCGAAACGTCCCGAGAACCTCGTTCAGCCGTATGATCCGGTGCGCCCCCGCGACCCGTCAAGCGAAATGCCCGCGCTGCGTTACTCCGCCCTGCTCATCGGGATTCGCTGATGAGCTATGTTCGATGGAAGAAGACCGCCTAACACTCATATTGGAGAATTCATACGGTTTGTTCATGTATCTCTAAGACTCAGCTTCTACGATAAGACCAGAACCAGGGGCGATTGGGCGATCATTTGAGGAGCAACTGGCATGAGAGCACCGACCGTATCGATGGTCAACGAACGGTCCTCCGCGCTGCCGGCGCCGGTTGCCAGGTTGCGCCGTTTTTTTCGTTCGCCGAAGGGCTACGCGCTGCTGGCGCTCATCGCCCTCACCGGTGTCGCGGCTCCCGCCGCCGGGCTCACGAACGCCGCCACGATCGTCCTGGCTGCCATGGCCGGGGCAACGGTCATGGAGGTGGTGCTGGTTCCGCCGGGTCAGGGCGAATGGCGCTTTCCGAGCAGCGCGCTGATTTCTGGACTAATCGTGGGCCTGGTCTTGAGTCCGCAGGAGCCGTGGTATGCGGCCGCCGCGGCGGGCCTGCTAGCGACCAATGCGAAACATCTGCTGCGCCTCGGCCGTGGCCACATTTTCAATCCGGCAGCCGTTGGACTGATGGCGGTCTACCTGGTGTTCGGGACCGGCCAAAGCTGGTGGGGGGCACTGCCGGACCTGCCAGCACCCGCGCTCATTCTGCTGATCGTCGCTGGCTATCTCGTGGCCGAACGAGCGAATAAGCTGCCTGCGGCGCTCACCTTCGGTGCAGTCTACGTCGTGATGTTCACGGCTGCTTCCTATTTCCTCGATCCGTCCTACGTAAGCGAGGTCTTCCGGTCACCGTTTGTCAACGCAACCCTGTTTTTCGCTCTGTTTATGGTGACCGACCCACCGACTTCGCCCGTCACGTTCATTGACCAGATCTGGTTTGGCGCGGTTGTGGCCGCAGCGAGCTACATGACCTACATCCTTACCCACGGCCTGTACTTCCTGTTTGTCGGTGTGCTGGTCGGTAACGCGGTCTATGCCGTTTCCCGCGAGTTGCGCCGCAGTCTCGCACACCCGGACAGACCAGAGCCGCCTGCTCGCAGCCGGCGCGCCGGGGACCTTGTCCGCACGACTGCAGCTGCGGCACAGCGCGGCTACCGGCATCTCGACCAAGAGCAATAGTTAAGAAGTCAGGTTCGCCTGGAGAGGGCGCTACATAGTCCGCGATTCGGCGAGGCCGAGTGCTGCGTGGCCGGCCGCAAGCCTGGCCACGGGCACTCGGTAGGGCGAGCATGATACGTAGCTCACGCCAGCCTTATGGAAAAAGTGGATGCTGGCCGGGTCACCGCCGTGCTCGCCGCAGACTCCCACTTCAAGTCCTGGCTTTTGCCTGCGACCGGCCTCAGTGGCGATTTCCACAAGCCGGCCAACGCCGTCCGCATCAACGGTCACGAACGGACTCACAGCCATTAGTCCATCGCGCTGATAGTCAGCGAGGAACGATTCCTCGGCGTCGTCCCTGGACAGCCCGAAAGTCATCTGTGTCAGATCGTTCGTGCCAAAACTGAAGAAGTCTGCGGAGGCCGCCAGCTTGCCCGCGATCAGCGCAGCTCTCGGGGTCTCGATCATGATCCCGATCGGCAGTCCGCCCGCCACCGGCTCCAGATGCGATCGGAGCCACGTGAGTTCTTCCATGGTGCCGATCAACGGCAACATCACACGCGGCTGCGGGTCGAGACCCTCCTGCCGAAGCGCCCGACATGCCCGTACGATCGCCCGCACCTGAGCGATGTAGATGCCGGGGTGCGTAATTCCCATTCGGCAACCGCGATGGCCCAGCATGGGGTTCTGCTCCCGTGCAACGCCCATCTCCTCGCTCAGAAACTCGTGAAGCGGCGCATCCAGTAACCGCACGGTCACGGGCAGCGCATCCATGGCACGAAGGATGCCGAGGAAGTCCTTATATTGGAACTGCTCAACGTGAACCAGCGCCTCTTCGAACCGCGCCGATCCCTCTTCCGAGGAGAGCAACTGCTGCACCCAGGAAAGCCGCTCGGCGCCACAGAACATGTGCTCTGTACGACAGAGGCCGATTCCGGTAGCACCCATCGAACGGGATATTGCGGCGTCATGTGGCGTGTCTGCATTGGCCTCGACGCCCAGGCTCGCCGCCTCGTCCGCCCACTGCAGTAGCGATGCGAGCGAGCGGTTACCTTCGAGCTGGGCAGGCACCGTTTGAATCCGACCCAGATACACCGCTCCGGTCTCGCCGTCGATCGAGATCTCGACTCCCTCGTTCAGCGCCAGCGCCGCAAGTCCTGCGGCACCGACAACGGCAGGCTTCCCCATTCCACGCGTGACAACCGCCGCGTGACTGCTGCTCCCGCCCCGGCCCGTGAGTACGCCCTGCGCAGCGATGATACCGGCGATATCGTCCGGCGATGTCTCCCTGCGAACAAGGATGACCGGTCCCTCCTCGGCCATCACCACTGCGCTTTCGACCGTGAGCGCCACTCGGCCAAACGCCGCTCCGGGCGATGCAGGCAGGCCGCGGAGGATCGGCTTCGCCTGTTTCAGCGCCTCTGCCTCGAACTGCGGCAGCAGCAGGCGTTCAATCTCGCCCGTTGTGACACGGCCAAGCGCTTCCTTGCGGTCAATCTTGCCGGCGTCTGCAAGGTCGACTGCGATCCTCACGGCTGCCGCCGGCGTGCGCTTGGCGTTCCGAGTCTGAAGCACGTAGAGCTTGCCGCGTTCGACCGTGAACTCGACGTCCTGCATGTCGCGGTAGTGGATCTCCAAGTTTCCGACGATTCCGGCGAGCTGCTCATACACGGCCGGCATTGCGCTCTTGAGCCAGTCGAGTTTGTGCGGCGTTCGGGCGCCGGAGACCACGTCCTCGCCCTGGGCCTGGTCCAGATACTCGCCATATAGTCCCGGCTCACCCGTGTTCGCGTTACGGGTGAAGAGCACGCCGGTCCCGGACTGATCGTCGGCGTTCCCGAACACCATCTGCATGATATTTACGGCGGTTCCGAGATCGTGACTGATCTGTTCGTGCTCGCGGTAGACGCGCGCTTTCTCCCCGTTCCAACTATCCCAAACCGCCCGGATCGCATCGTGTATCTGCGCGGTAGCCGTTTCCGGCGCCGGTTTCCCTGAACTGGCAATGATCGCGCGGTATTGATCGGCTATCTGCCGCAGCGAAGCGTTGGAAAGAAGGTGGTCGCTCGCTACGTCCTCCTTCTTTTTCGCGGCATCGAGCACCCGCTCGAACTCTTCAGCCGGAATCTCGCGAACTACCTTGCCGTACAGCTGCAAGAAACGGCGACGGGCATCGAGGGCGAAATGTTCGGACCCAAAGGCGCGGCCGAGGCGCTGGACACCTTCCTCGCCTTCCAGGCCGACGTTCAGCAGGGTCTCCATCATGCCCGGCATGCTGAACCTGGCGCCCGATCGCACGCTGACCAGGAGCGGTGGATCGCCGCCAAACCGCAGCCCGGCAGTTCGCTGCAACCAGTCGATCGCGTCGCTCAGCTCGCTCTCGAACGCCGACTCTTCGAGCTGGCCGGCGTGGAAGTCCCGGCACGCCTCAGTTGTAACGGTGAAGCCTGCAGGAATGGGCAGCCCGATGCGGGTCATCTCCGCCAGACCGGCGCCCTTGCCTCCCAGTTCGTCGCGCATCGCAGCGCTGCCTTCTTCAAACCGGTAAATATACTTCTTCATCGCGGGGGCTCACTTTCGTTGGCTGGTCGAGATCGAGCGCCCAGAGGTTCTGTTCGCGGGACAGTCCGCGTGGCGCGACCCCGGCCAGTTGAAAGTGTAGCGCTGCCCGGCGGCATCAAAAAAGAACCCGGCGGATGAGCCGGGGAAACCCATTGGTCGCAGGAAGCGACTATCTCCTTTCGACCATATACTGTCATTGATTGCTTGCCGTGAGGACATGCGCCATGACACGTCTTTTGCTGACCGGGTTCGAACCATTTGGCGGTGAGACGATCAACCCTTCATGGGAGGTCGCCCTTTCCCTTGCAGCCGAAAGCTGGCCCGGAACCGAGATGCTCAGTCTCCGGCTCGCGGTTCACCCCGAGCGGGCGTTCGCGGCGCTCCGAGATGCCATTCTCGCGTTTCGACCGGATGTAATCCTCTCTCTTGGTCAGGCTGGTGGGCGGGCTCAGGTCACACCCGAGCGTGTTGGCATTAATGTCCTGGAGTTCAGCGAAGTTGGCGGCAACCCGGAAGAGCGGCCGGTGGTGTATGGCGGCCCGCCGGCATACTTTACCAGCCTGCCTTTGCGGGAGATGGTCCGGGCCGTCCGTGAGCAAGGCATTCCTTCCGCGATATCGAACACTGCGGGAACGTATCTCTGCAACGCGGTGGCCTATTACACCCAGCACCTGCTGGCGGAGGAAGGTCTGATCGCGGCTGCCGGCTTCATCCACCTGCCGTACTTGCCGCAACAGGCGACTAACCGGCAGCCGGCTCCCAGCATGGCCCTCGAAACGATGTGCGCCGGGGTAAATGCCGCCGTTACCTGCATCTTGACGGAACTCGCCCGCACGCCAGTTCAAGCGTTAGGCGTCTGACGGATTTCGGCGTCCAAACGTTCGGCTTACCCTTTGTCACTGCGCTCGCGCGCCTGCTCTGCGCGTTGCGACTTCGAATCCTTCGCAGCGTTCGGGTTGTGCGCATCGGGGAAGAGCGTCTCGCCAGCACCGACGACCTCGTCGAGGGTGCTGCCGAACTCTTCACCGGCCTCGTACTTTCGAGCGAACTCGCTCGATACGAAGAACATTCAGATGCAGAACCCGTCCCGGGCGATATCTTCGTGATGTCTGTCACACGGACAGATCTTCAGGCGATCCTCGGCGGCATCGCCCGAGATAGTCATTCAAGGGCAGTAGCGTTTGCCGTGTAACAGGTCATTCTTCGCCAGCCCGCGTTGCACCAGCTCGACCGTGATCGCATCCGGCATGAAATCGTACGGACCTTTTTCGACGTACTTTTCCGACATCCGCTTCGCGCCAGCGAGAGCTTTCGCCACACGCTCCGGTGCCAGGTCCGCTAACTGTTTGTCCGCTTCAAACGGCTCAAGACCAAGATCGTCAGCCACTTATAACCTCCCCGCGGCCCGGTTGCTACGGCTATCTCCAGCATAGCGACGGATTGCAGGAACGGGAACCGGTTTCAACGCGTCCGCATTTGCCCCGCGAGTTGAGCGAGGGCTGGATGACGCTATAGGGCCAGACCCACCGGTTGCTCCAGAACTCGTTTTAGATCGCGCAGAAACTCACCACCTTCGGCGCCGTTTGTCACGCGATGGTCGGCTGCAAGCGCTACGATCATCAGCTTTCGGATGACGATCTGCCCGTCGCGGACCGCAGGCTTATCCTGCGCGGCACCGATCCCAAGAACTGCACTCTGCGGCGGCTGGATAATCGGAATCAGCGTTTCGATCCCATACATGCCGAGGTTGCTGATCGTGAAAGTGCCGTCGCTTAGTTCTGGCGGCTTCAGACCGCCGTTCCGAGCCCGCGACGCCAGGTCGGCGGCTGCACGGGCAACGGCGCCCAGGCTCATGTCGCCGGCATTTAACAGCGCGGGAGCGACCAAACCGTCGGCGACTGCGACTGCGATGCAGATGTTTATGCGGTCGTTCATCCGGACGCCGCCGCCCGCACCCGTGTCCGCATACGAAGCGTTGAAGCGTGGGAACCGGCCCAGCACGAGGGCCGATGCCTTCACGATCAGATCGTTCACGCTGACGTGTCCCGACTCGCCCGCAGCGGCGTTCACTGACGCGCGAAACTGCATCGCCTCGGTCATGTCGACTTCGATTGTGACGTAGTAGTGCGGCACGTCGCGTTTGCTCTGGCTCATAGCACGGGCAATGGCGCTGCGCATCCGGGAGAGGGGCACTATACCCGGAGGCGCAACCTGCGGCTCAGCCGCAGTGGAGGGCCGAGTCACCGGGGTCCGGGGCGCCGGCACCGGGCTTCGCGGTGCATCGTCACGGTTGTCTGCCGCACGCTCAACGTCCCGGCGAACGATCCGCCCGTCCGGTCCAGAGCCCGACAGCCGACCCAGATCAACGCCACGTTCCGCCGCCATGGCGCGGGCGACCGGCGAGGCGCGCAACCGGCGCCCCGACTCAGCCTGTGCGGGTTGCGTGGCTTCGGTCGCTGGCGCCAACGCCGGTGAAGGCTCGGCTACCTCGGCAGCCGGTGCCGTCGGCGAACCCACTGACATCTGATCAGTCCGAGCGGCGTTACCTGGAGCATCGGCCCGCGCTTCCTGCGGCTGCGCTGGCGGTGGGGCGGCCGCGACGGCGGGCGACGGTTCGGCAGCCGGAGCTGAGGCAACTCCAGAGCCGCCGCCGGTTGCGATCCGGGCGATTACATCGCCCACGGGCACGACCTGGCCCTCTTCGACCAGCGTCTCCTGCAACACGCCGGCCTCGAACGACTCGATCTCGATGTTCGCCTTGTCGGTTTCGATCTCGGCGATGACTTCTCCGCGCGCTACGGCGTCGCCTGGATGTTTGAGCCAGCGGAGAAGCGTGCCCTCCTCCATCTCGGCGCCCATCTGGGGCATCGTTATCTCGGTCTCCGAACCGGCCATCGATCGCGCCTCCGGGGGTCAGTCGTGGAGCAACGCCTACTGCAGGGTAGCCCGAACTGCGCGAACAATGTCATCGACCGCCGGGTAGGCGAGCTCTTCCAGTTCACGGCTGTAAGGCGCCGGCACGTCGGCGCCGTTGACGCGCTGCACCGGCGCGTCGAGGAAGTCAAAAGCCCGCTCCTGGATCTGGCAGGCGACTTCGCTCGAGATCCCACCCGTGAGCCACGCATCCTCAGAAACCACCGCCCGATTCGTCTGCTCGACGGAGGTGATCACCGGCTCGAGATCCAGCGGCCGCAGGCTGCGAAGGTCGATAACCGTCGCCTCGATGCCCTCTTTGGCCAGAATCTCGGCAGCCTGCAGGTTTAACACCGACGAACGCAAGTAGCCGACCAGGGTGACATCTTTCCCTTCGCGCCGAACGACCGATTGGCCGCTGGGGACTGTATAGTAGCGCTTCGGCACCTTGCCTTTGGCTCGATACAAAAGGCTGTGCTCGACGAAAATATATGGGTTCGCTTCCTGAATCGCCTGCCGCATCATTCCGAGGGCATCGTAGGGCGTCGAAGGGCAGACGACGGTCAGGCCAGGAACCCGCGCGTACCAGGACTCCAGGTTCTGCGAGTGCTGTGCCCCGAGCTGGCTGCCGCCGCCGGTGACCATGCGCAGCACGATAGGAATGTTCACCTGGCCGCCGGACATGTAGAGAATCTTGGCGGCGTGATTCACGATCTGATCGATGGCCAGCAGACTGAAGTTGATCGTCATCAGCTCGACAATCGGCTTCAGCCCGCCCATCGCGGCGCCGATCGCAGCCCCGACGATCACCGACTCGGCGATCGGCGTGTCGCGGATGCGTCGGTCACCGAACTCTTCAAAAAAGCCCTTCGTCACCACATATGACCCGCCGTATGCGCCGATATCTTCGCCCATGATGAACACGTGTTCGTCTGCCAGCAGTTCTTCGCGCAGTGCGAGCGCGATCGCATCGCGGACCGTCATCTCGACGTATTCATCCGGACCCTGGCGCTCATCCCGTTCATGCTCTTCCACCGGCGCCTTCGGGGCAGCAGTCGCCGGGGTCGTGGCAGTTATGACCGTTGTCATCGCGCTCTACCCCTCATCCCCATGCGTCGTCTCGCCCACGGCGCTGCGGTGGCGAACCGCCCTGTGGCTGCGGCCGCTCTCTGCGTAGATGTCCGTATAGAGCTCAGCAGGATCGGGGTTCGGGCTCTGATCCGCAAACTGCACGGCGGCATCGATCTGATCTTCGACCTGTTGAAAGAGCCGGTCAGCTTCGTCTTCAGTGATTGCTCCGTGGTCAACAAGATCGCGGCGCAGCATCTGGATCGGATCTTTCATCCGCCACTGCGCGACCTCTTCTTTGCTGCGGTAAAGTTCCGGGTCGGCCATCGAGTGCCCACGGAAACGGTACGTCATCGCCTCAAGAAAGTACGGCCCAGCGCCCGAGCGGCAGTGCTCCAGAGCCACTCCCATTCCCCGATAGCAATCGCTCACATCCATGCCGTCACATCGTGCCCCGGGCATGTTGTATGCCTCCGCAAACTTGTACAGCTCACTCGAAGCCGAGGCGGCAGCGAGAGCTGTACCCATGCCGTACAAGTTGTTTTCGCAGAGAAAAATTACTGGCAACTTCCACAACGACGCGAGGTTCAGCGCTTCGTGAAACTCCCCTTCGTTGGCGGCGCCGTCACCGAAAATACACAGGCAGACACGATCCTCGCCCAGTGTCACTGCGGAGAGCGCCAGGCCGCAGGCGATGGGCAGGTGCCCGGCTACGATCGCGTAACCCCCGAGAAAGTTATGGGTCGTGTCATAGAGGTGCATCGAGCCGCCCTTACCGTGGGATACCCCGGTCGAACGGCCGAACAGCTCCGCCATGATCCGATTCGGGTCCAGGCCGCGGGCGATGGCGTGTCCATGGTCCCGATAGTGGCTAACGATGTAATCCTGGGGGCGCAGGCGCGCGATCGTGCCAACCGCCACGGCCTCTTCCCCAACGTACAGATGCAAGAAGCCACCGATCTTGCGGCGCGTGTACATTTCCGCCGCCCGCTCCTCAAAGCGCCGGATCAGTTGCATTTCGCGCAGCCAGGCGATCAACGTCTCGTCAGAGGGTTTATCGTCGGTCTCGCCCGCAACCGCTGGGTTCGCCGGGGCACTGACGTTCATTGCAGGATTCCGTCCGTCATATAGATTCTGTCAATGGCTAGTATAGTTCTCATCGATATCGAGTGGCAAAGAACGATCAACGGCGTCGGCCGGGCTGCGGCGCAGCGCATGTCGGAACCAGGGACGCTGGTGGTCTTACAGAAGGCCTGTCGCCTTCTTGGCTGCAACCAGCGTCGCATTCGCGATCTCCGATGCCCGCTCAGCCCCGGCCTTCAGAATGAGGTCCAGCGCGGCGGGATCCTCGCGCAGGTCACTGAAGCGCTGCTGAAGCGGAGCAAGGGCGCCGATGACCGCCTCTGCGGTTTCGCGCTTGAGGTCTCCGTACCCTTTGCCATCGAAGTGTGCCTCGATCTCCTCGACATCCGTGCCGGTCAGAGTCCGGTAGATGGTCAACAGGTTGAGAACGCCGTGGCGATCCCTGTCGAATCGGATTTCTCGGCCGGAGTCGGTCGTCGCCCGCTTGAACTTCCTCATAATCGTATCCGGGTCATCAAGCAGGCGAATCGAATGACCAGGAGCCGGGTTGCTCTTGCTCATTTTCTGCGTCGGATCGTCAAGTCCCATGATGCGGGCGCCCTTGCTCGTATCGGCAATGAGGGGCGCAGGGAGTTTAAACGTTTCGCCGAATAGCTGGTTGAAGCGCTGGGCGATGTCGCGCGTTAGCTCGATATGCTGTCGCTGGTCCTCGCCCACCGGCACGGCATCCGCCTGGTAAAGCAGAATGTCTGCGGCCATGAGCACCGGGTAGTCGAGCAGCCCAGTGCTCACGCTGTCCCGTTCGCCGCCCGACTTGGTCTTGAACTGGGTCATCCGGTAGAGCCAGCCCAGCGGCGTGATGCAGTTGAAAATCCAGGCAAGTTCCGCATGAGCGGGCACGTGCGATTGAACGAAGATCGTTGACCGCTCCGGATCGATTCCTGCCGCGAGGTACAGCGCGGCAAGGTCTCGCGTCTGCTGACGTACCTCCTTCGGCTCAAATGGCAAGGTGAGGGCGTGGAGGTCAACTATGCAGAAGAAGTTTTCGTACTCGTCCTGTGCAGCCACCCAGCGCTGGATCGCGCCCGTGTAGTTGCCGAGGTGAAGATTCCCGCTGGGCTGAATTCCTGAGAGAACTCGTGGACGCCTGCTCATCGCGGGGCACTCTCCCGACACCGGGCGCGGCCGGATATTTGAACTACGCTCTGGCAAAATTTTGACATGTCGCAGCGATCATACGGTTTGCTGAACCGCGACAACACGCAAGACGCCGCCGGCACGAAATTGCAGCTCGTGCCGGCGGCGATGAATCCAATGTCCGATGCCGGATTGGGTTAGCTGGCCGGGGTCATCGTTCCGGCCGACTCGTCCGAACTCTCGCGGTGAGAGAGCGCGAAAGCGTAGCCGATGCCCGATGCGGTCTTGATCAGATTCTGATCGACTCCGGCCGTAATCAGTTTTTTACGCACGCGGCTCATCCAGACCCGGAGGTAGTCGCTGTCGTGGGCAAACTCAGGACCCCAGGCCCGTGTGAGCAGCTCTTCGTGGGTCATCACCCTACCGGGGTTGCGGGCGAGCTGCTCCAGCAGCCGCCACTCGTTTCGTGTCAGTGCGATCGGCTGGTCGTTGACGTCGACGCGGCGGCGAATGAAGTCGATCACGAGGTTGCCGAACACAAGGCGCCCGAGCGTATCGCCGGCCTCCGGCTTGCTCCGGCGCAGCACCGCACGAACGCGGGCGGCGAGCTCGTTCAGGTTGAAAGGCTTTTGCAGATAATCGTCGGCGCCGGCGTCGAGCCCGGCAATGATATCTCGGTCGCTGCCCTTGGCCGTGAGGATGATTACCGGCACGGCCGAGAACTGACGAATGCGACGCAGCACTTCCATGCCGTCCATCTCAGGCATCATCAGATCGAGCAGAACGAGCGATGGCCTGCGTTCGCGCACCAGAGGCACGGCCTCCGGACTGCGCTGAACGCGAGCTACATCGAACCCTTCATCGGTGAGCGCGAGTTCCAGCACCCGCAGGATGTCCGGCTCATCGTCAACGGCCAGGATGAGCGCCTTCTTTGTCATCGCGATTCCTCCCGCTACTCCCACGGCGCACAGCCTGCGCGCTGCTTGCTGACCATCCTATCGCGGCGTTTACATACTTTTATCACACGATCGGGCGAGAAATGCGAGAGAACTGCTAAACCGTTGAGACCTTTCAAAGGCCAAAAGCGAAGTATTAGAACTTTAGAAACATATTTTGATTAAAAGTTGGAAATAGCCTTGAAGGCAGAACACAGCGGACGTACAATGAGTGAGGCAGCACAGCGGGATCGTCTGATTCCGCCTTGCGCTGGAGGGTGAGCTTACGATGAGAGGTACGCGCGACCTGGTGCTCGATCTGCTGCGTCAGCATGGCGAGATGACGATCGCCGAGTTGTCGACGCAGCTTGGCATCGCTGCGCCGGCAGCGCGCAGGCATCTCGATATCCTCGCCAGTGACTCACTGGTCGAGTACCGCGTGGTCAGGCAGCACACGGGCCGTCCGTACTTTGCCTATCACCTCACTGACAGCGCCCGCGAGCGCAATTCGAACGGCTATCCGCGGCTGATAGAGCGGTTGCTGCATGAGGTTTCAGCGTTAGATGACGACGGCGCCGGCAGGCATCTGCTCGAGATCCTGTTGGACCGAATGTCCGACTTGATTGCCTCGGAGCACCGCAGCCAGATCAGCGGCGAGACGCTCGTGGAGCGAGCCGCTTCCCTGGTGGCAGCGATGGCTGATGAGGGAATTCTTGATGACTTCGAAATCCGCGACGATGGCATTCATCTCATCAATACGTCGTGCCCCCACCGCCGTGCGGCGCTCGCGAGCAACGAGCTCTGCCGGTCGGAGCAACGGGCGTTCGCGTCGCTGCTGGGCACCCCGGTCGAGCAGTTGAGCCGGATCGTGGATGGTAAACCACGCTGTGAGTACATCATCAGTGCGGTGCCAGAACTGGCGGCGGCTGCGATTAGCTGAGAATCAACATAGAGCAACAGTCGAAATCCGGCGCGCGATAGAAACAGAGGAACAGCAGGTATATGCCAGAGAACCAACCACTTCTTGAACTCAAAGATCTCCACATTTCGATCGACAGCAAAGAGATCGTCAAAGGGCTAAGTCTGACCGTGAACCGGAACGAGATCCACGCGCTGATGGGTCCGAACGGCTCCGGCAAGAGCACGCTGGCAAACACGATCATGGGTCATCCGCGCTATACGGTCACCGGCGGAGACATCCTTTTCCAGGGGGAGAGCGTCATCGGACTAACGCCCGACGACCGGGCGCGACGGGGCATGTTCCTCAGCCTGCAGTACCCAACGGCGATCCCCGGAGTGACGATGGTCAACTTCCTGCGCCGTGCGGTGAACGCCGTCCGAGGAGAGGACATTCCCGTCCGCGAGTTCCGTACGCTCCTTCTGGAAAAAATGAAGCTGCTCAAAGTGGACCAGGAGTTTGCCCGGCGTTACGTCAAGGACGGCTTCTCCGGCGGAGAGAAGAAGAAGGCTGAAATCCTGCAGATGGGCGTGCTGCAGCCGAAGCTGGCGATGTTGGATGAGACCGACTCCGGCCTCGACGTGGACGCGCTGCGCATTGTCGCTGAGGGAGTCAACGCGGTTGCCGGCCCCGAGATGGGCATCCTG
>JBBRGK010000022.1:0-15038 GCA_038240805.1 Dehalococcoidia bacterium
CCGCGTTGCCGATTCCGGAGCGCTCGAAGTCGAGCGTGGTGGCGCCGACGTACCAGCCGCGGTTGATCTCACCAACGACGTTTGCCCGTGGAACGCGGACGTTGTCGAAGAAGACCTGGTTGAACGCCGCAGAGCCGGCCATCGTCACCAGCGGTTGCACGGAGATACCCGGACTGCTCATCGGCAGCAGCAGGTAGGTGATGCCACGGTGTTTCGGCGCCTCCGGATCGGTGCGGGCCATCATGAACATCCAGTGCGCGTACTGGGCGCCCGAGGTCCAAATCTTTTGGCCGTTGATCACGAAGTCATCGCCATCCTCGACCGCGCGCGTCTGCAGGCTGGCGAGGTCAGAGCCTGAGCCCGGCTCGCTGAACCCCTGGCACCAGTTGATCTCGCCCGCGATGATCTTCGGCAGATACTCGCGCTTCTGCTCCTCGGTGCCGTGCGCCATCAAGGTTGGCCCAACCATTGATACGCCCATGCCACCAACGCCGGGAGCACGGGCCTCTGCCATCTCTTCGTTGAGGATGAACTGCTGTTTGACGCTCAGGCCGCCGCCGCCGTACTCCTTTGGCCATGCGGGGGCGACCCACTTGCGGTCGGCAAGCTTCTGGCGCCACTCGCGCAACGCAGCTCCGCCACGCACCCGAACATCGCCGCCCGCCCGGGCCTGCGTGTCCTCCTGCCGCAGAGGCCGCGTCTCTTCCCACTCGTTGCCCGCCCGTTCGCGGGCGCCAGGGCGGAAACGCTCCGGAAGCTCCTGCTTGATGAACGATCGTACCTGCTGCCGCCAGGCCGCCTCTTCGGTATTGTCCCTGAAATCCATGATCGCCCCCTGTCCGGGTCTCTAAACGTGGTAATGTCTGCACCTTACGCAAACGTGAGGTTGGGTGCAAGCGCCACACTGCCCGGCGTCGATGGTACAGCGGTTGCCCCAGCAGGCAGCAGGGTGAAGTCTTCACGAGCAACACGTTCGGCGCCGAAAAACACTTCTACCCGCAATGTTGCACGCCCTGCTAAAGCGGTCACCTGTTCGGGAAAGCAATGCTCGCCCGGCGCTGTGTCCGCGTCGTACAGAGTGAAAGTGGTGTGGCCCTCAAGCACGCTCAGGTGCACACGGCTCGGCTGGTTAATTCGCAGGCAAACCTGGATCTGCTCGCCGGTGTAGTAGATGTGGGACGCCCTCGCCGGCAGAACCTCAAGACTCGGGACAAACTCGGGCCGTCGATCGGCGGAAACGCTGTGGCTACCCGACGAGCCCGGCAGCAGGGTCACGATCCCGACCGCGACCAGCAGCACGGCCGCCACGGCTCCGAGTCCGAATAGTGCCCGTCTAAAAAGTCGAGTCGATCCGGAGCGAGAGTCCGTGCCTGCGGCGGTGCGCATTGGAAACTCGATAATGCGATCCGAATTGCGCCCGGCGAGTGTGGACTCGGCGGCCGGGATGCCTCCCGGACTCACGCTCAGATCGATCGCATCGAGAGCGCGGCTGGCGGCAAACTGTTCTTCGATTGCAGCGGTGAAGCGACCGAGACCGCTAGCACATGCTTCGCAACTCTGCAGATGGCTCTCGACGCCGTCCCAATCGACGTCAACGCCGCCGCCCGCGAGAGCAGCAAGCGTCCGCCTGCATGCAGTCATTCCCTGTTCAACAGAATCGCTCATCTGTCAATCCCGCCCGATCGCCCAACCGGCCAGACGCTCGGCCGGCCATCCGCTTCCACAGGACGCGCCATTCGCCCGCATTCTTGCGGCTCCAGGACGGTACCCACGTGCGCGCCTTCTTGCTATCCCATGCTCGTATCCCCGTGTCGTCATTATCCATCGCCGCGACCACGCAGGTTCGCCTCCATCACCTGCAGGCCACGGTGCTTCCAGAGCGACACCTGCGCGGCGCTCACCAGGCTGCCCCGCTCTAATGAGAGCGCGGCGGCGATCTCCTGCGGCTTCTCTTCTCCCCAGAAACTGCGGACCAACGCCTCGCGCTGGTCGAGGCTCAGCTTGCCCAGGCGGCACTTGCGCACCAGCTCCTGCCGGACCGAGATTGCATCAACCTGCCGCTCTTCGCGATCGCGATCAACACCAGACCCGTCGCCGCGATCACCGTGCAGCTCCTGATCGGCATCGAGAGACTCCGCATGGACGGAGCGGCCGCCGGAGACGGTGCCCGACCGCAGCTCGTCGATCGCCGCCCGCTCGGTGACGCGAGCGGTCCAGCCCCAGAAGGCATCCGGATCGCGACAGTCGCGAAAGCGGGCGCTGATCGTCGTCAGCGCACGTGCAGCAGCATCGGCGGCGAGTTGCTCCCGGTCGGACGGCGCCAACCTGCTATCGCCGAGCCTCCTGCGCAGGGTCACCAGTGCGCTGCGAAAGAGGTAGCCGCTGTACTGTACCGTCGGATTGCCTGCTGCACCGGACAGGTCCGGCGTGAACAGTTCGGCCAGTGCTTCAACAGCCACCTCACCGCCGTGATCGAGCGCGGCATAAAGGTCAGCGAAATGAATTCGGCAGCAGGTTTGTGAAAGCTCCCGGTCCGAGGGCGATTCAGCCCCACCGAGTGCCGCTGCCAGCCGCCGTGCGAGCTCTGCCTGTTCGGCAGCGTCGATTCGCCAGGCATATGCCGTTGCAAGGCGCCCCACGATCGCCTGGCAACGTCCCCCTAACGAAGTGACTTCGCCCCCCGAGCAGTCATTACCCGACACTCATCGCCTGCCACTTCCACACCGGTTGTCGATTGCCGCCTGCCCGACACCGCTATTGCAGCATCATTCTGGCAGACGTGCACGGACGCAACAGCAGCCAGCCCGGCGCTGAAAGAATGGCGGAGCCGCCGCCGTCCTGTGTGAATAGATGCGGAGGACAGGCTATTCGTCGCGAAACGAACCGGCCGACGTTTCTACCGCAGAAAAGAAAGAGGAGGATGACATGGAAACACACCGCGCGTTTTACCGCCCGGCACTGCTCGCGACAGCCGCGCTGGCCGGACTCTTACTGCTGTCAAGCCTGGTGGCTTCGCGGCGAGTCTCGGCCCAGCAGGATCCATCCTGCGAAGATCCGGAGACCGTCGCCTGTATCCCCGTCGCTGCTGCTGCACCGTCACCTGCGGGGAACGGGTCCGGTGTCGCTGCCGCGCCGGCTCCAGCTACCGCCGGTGCTCCTGCCGCCACACGCCCGACCTGCGTGCCGTCCTACCCGCCGCCCTACCCGCCCTACCCGGGGCCGTACCCGGGGCCATATCCGGCTCCGGCTGCTGCTGCACCCGGCCCGATCCCGCCCGGCCCAGTACTGCCCATACCGTACTCATGCTTCGATGAGATCTTCAGCACGATCAACCGTGCCAACCTTGCCTACGCCCGCGGCATGCGCTCGGTCGATGCGAGTCAGTTCTATCCGTACTGGGGCCAGGACGCTTTGCAGCAACTGTTAGGACAAATCTCGTCACTGCGTGCCGCGAACAGCTACCGGGTGCTCAGGCTGGTGAGCATCGATGTGCTCGAGCAGCAGACCTATCCCGGTTATGCATGGGTGCACACCAGCGAGCATTGGCTAACGTCCACCTGGTCTTACTCCGGCTACCAGATCGACGGCAGCGATAGCTGGTACGACAACCAGTACTACCTGTACCGTTCCGGCAACCGGTGGATCATCGGCACAGACGTAGTGAACTGACGCAGCGCTGCTCACGAGGGTGAGCAGACACGACGAGGCCCCGGACCGCTCTCCCGTGGTCCGGGGCTTCTTTCGTTGCAGGGCGAGGCTGGTAGCTGCGGCCGTGGCTCTCAGCGAGCGTCCGGGGGCGGACCTTCCGTCCGTTGATGAGCCCGGAACAGCGCCCAGCCTGTTATCACCTTGCAGTTCTTATTATTATCATATAACAGCGACTGTCAATCCCAGGAGCGTTACGATTCGGTGATACAAGACGTAACGGCGCCGCAGTAGAAGCAGAGAGGTCAGTCAACCCGGTGATTCGGCGTGGGATCGCGTGTCCTGCCCGGTTGCCGGTCTCATCAGTAGAAAATCTTGCTAAACTGGGTGGCACCGGAGCAAAGACATGGGGAGCATCGACAATGACCATACGAGAAGACCTCATGGGCAGTCCGTCGCTGTTCCTGCTCATCGGTTTCGTCCTCGGCGCCGTCGCGGCAACGGCCATCGAACGCAAGAGGCGAGCTGGACCGATCGGACAGGTTGAGGCCACGCAATGTGCGCCGCTGGACGATGAACCAACGACTCCAGCGGACCTTGCTGCGATTTCGTCGGCGCAAGAGGCCGCAGCGGACGGCGAAGTAATCTCGTGGCAAGAGCTTCGTCACCGCCGTCACGCACACCAGGTCGCGGTGTGAACCGTTGGACCGTTGAGGTAACACGACTTGCTGAAAAGGACCTCGACAGTCTGCCTCGACGGGACCAGCACGCGTTAGAACAGAAGCTAGACCAGCTAACCATCGATCCTTTCCGCACACATATTCTCAAGCTGCAAGGCGTACCAAATGTCTGGCGCGTGCGAGTTGGAGACTGGCGGATACTGGTCGAACTGGATATTGCGCGGCGAAAGGCGACTGTGCTCCGTATCCGCAACCGGCGGGACGCGTATCGATGACGCGGAAGGATGGGCACGCTTCACATCAGGGACGAGATGCCCTCGTCGGTAGTGCCGCCTTTATGTGGAGCTGCAGCTTTACTCCTGCTTGCCTGCTTGCGTCCAGGTTGCCATATGTTCGCCTCATGATATGGTAGATGCAGAATCACTTCATTGATTTTCCAGGGCAATTCACACGCCGACATGCAGGGAGAACAAACCAATGGTGGCACAGGGCGAGACTCAGACCGGAACGCTGATTAGCGTGACCCCCGCCGCGGCCGAGCAGGTCAAGGCCGTGCTCGCTGAGCGTGAGAAACCAGATGCAGCGCTGCGGCTTTTTATCGCCGGCAAGACCTGCTCCGGGTTCCAGTACGGCATGGCGCTCGCTGAAACTGCCGAGGCCGATGACATCACGATCGAGCAGCACGGCGTGCGCTTCATCGTTGACGAGGTGTCGGCTCCGTTTCTGAGCGGCGCACAGGTAGACTTCGTCGACAGCGTCATGCAGAAGGGCTTCACGATCACCAACCCGAACGCATCCGGCGGCGGCGGCGGCGGTTGCGCCTGCGGCGGTGGCGGCTGCAGTTGCGGCGGTGGTGGCGGCGGTCACGGGCACTAGTCAGCCATATCCGGTGAAATGGCGTTTCAGGCGGGTGGCAGCATGACGTTGCCACCCGCCTTTTGATCGCCCGAAACGGCTGGCCGTAATCTTGATTAAGTTGGTATACTTAGTGGAGATAAGGCGTCCTGCCCCTTGCTGGGCGTCATGATTCCTGGGAATCTCGAAAGACGAGCAGAGGAGAACACGATGACATCAGCACAGGCTGGTTCCGCCACGGGCGGCTACGCAAACCCCGATACCCTGGTCAGCACGGACTGGGTCGCCCAGCATCTGAACGACAAATCAATTCGGATCGTTGAATCAGACGAGGACGTGCTGCTGTACGACCTCGGTCATGTACCCGGCTCGGTGATGATCGACTGGCACACCGACCTCCAGGACGCGACGATGCGCGACTTCATCACCAGCGCACAGTTCGCTGCCCTGATGTCACGCCTGGGCATCGACAACGACACGACCGTTGTTTTTTACGGCGACAAGAACAACTGGTGGGCGGCCTACGCGTACTGGTTTTTCCGCTACAACGGCCACAAGAACCTGAAGATCATGAACGGCGGCCGCAAAAAGTGGACCGATGAAAAGCGCGAGTTGAGCAAGGACGTGCCGAAGAACGCGGCGACGACCTATAAGGCGCAGCCGCGGGATCCGAGTATCCGTGCCTACCGCGAGGACGTGCTTGGCCACATCGGCTACAAAGGCCGCGAGAAGACGGGCGAAGGCAAGCCACTGGTGGACGTGCGTTCGCCGGGCGAATACTCGGGCGAGCTGATGCACATGCCTGACTACCCGCAGGAAGGCGCCCTGCGCGGTGGCCACATCCCTGGCGCGAAGAGCATCCCCTGGGCGAAAGCAGTTGCCGAAGACGGCACCTTCAAATCGCCGCAAGAACTGCGCGAACTGTACAGCAGCCAGGGGATCACGGGCGATAAGGACATTGTCGCCTACTGCCGCATTGGCGAGCGCTCCTCCCACACGTGGTTTGTGCTGCACGAGCTGCTCGGCTATCCGAAGGTACGCAACTACGACGGCTCCTGGACCGAGTGGGGCAACGTCGTCGGGCTGCCGATCGAGCGGTAACTGCGGCAACTCAAGCATCGGCTGATTGATTGACGGTCCCGCCCGCGCCCCGCGATTATGTGGGCAGTGGGCGGGACTGTTTGTTGGGAGAGCCGGAGTTCATGCCGGTGGAGGCAGACGAGGAACATGGCACTGGAAATGGACCGGCAGGAGCAGATCGAGTTTCTGCGCGAGCACTACGAGAAGCCGCACAAGCGCGCCGCACAGCCTAACGCGGATGTTGAGGTCGAAGGCGGCAATCCGGGCTGCGGCGATATCATCCGCATCTACCTTGACGTGGATGAGAACGGTGAGACGATCAAAGATGTCCACTTCACCGGCGAGGGCTGCACGATCAGCCAGGCGGCCGCGAGCATCCTGATGGAGCTGCTTGAGGAAGACGGCGGTCATAAGGGTCTGCAAGAGATCCAGGACATGGACTACGCCATCCTGCAGGATGTGCTCGGCAAAGAAACGGTGCAGATCCGCCCTCGCTGCGCCACACTGGCCCTGGGCACACTCAAGACGGCGGTGCGGAAGTACGAGCGCAACAAGATGCTGCGTGAGAACGGCATCGATCCGGAAACCGCCGACAGGCGCTCCTGACTGTCAGGCGATCACAAGCCACACGCCCGCAAGGGCGAGCAGCGTTCCCGCCACCGTGAGTCTCGTCACCCGCTCCTTCAAAAACCATACGGCGAGCGGCAACGCGAAGACCGGCGACAACGAATTGAGAATCGACGAGCGTCCCGCTCCCGCCTCTTTGAGAGCGTAGACGTACAACAACGACCCGATGCCCGTGCTCACCATGCCGGAGGCGGCGAGAAGCAGGAGATCGCGTGAGCGGTAGCGGCGCAGATCCAGCACGCCGCGTGCTGCCGCAAGGCTGCCGAGAAACACCGCTGCGGTCGGTACGCGGATGGCATTGACGACCACGAGGTTGGTGTCGGCGGTCAACGTACGCAGCCAGATGGTCGAGATTGCCCAGGTGACAGCAGCAACGAGCACCAGCCCCACTCCTGCCAACGAAAGCTCACTCGCAGTATCGATCTGACGAGGCGAAGCGATTACCGTTGTGGATCGAAGGCCGCCTCCGGCTACCACCAACTCCAGATCGCCATCTCCGGGGGGCAGCACGATCGGCAGCACGTCACACGAGTCGGATGCAGGGGCTCCCGAGCGAAGCACGACGAGAACGATGCCGCCGATCACCAGAACGGTGCCGGCGATCGCTTTTACGCTCAGCACCTCGCCCAGGAGCAGCCAGGCAAGCACGACCGTGAGCAGCGGATACGAGGTAACGCTGATCGGTGATGCCCTGCTCACCCCGATTCGAAGCATGCCGGAAATGTAGAGCGTATCGCCAATGCCCATGGCGATGATCGCCGTGAGCCCCAGGGCGGCCGCTTTGGCCCAGCCGACACACAGCATTGCGTCAAGGTTGCCGGTGACAATCAGCAGCACCAGGTAGAAAAGCACACCGGCACAAAGACGAAGGCAACTCACCGCGAGCGTGGGCATACGCCGCGAGAGTCCCGCCATAACCAGGCTGCTGAATGCCCACAGGGCAGCGCTGCCTATGCCGGCCAGTTCCCCAAGAAGCATCGGCGCCTCCGCTCGCGCCGCTGTCTCCCGCGGTCACGGACCGTTCATCCCGCTGCCTGCGGGCTTATTGAAGCTCAGCGTCGGGCAAAGGTTTACCCGGCGTTCTTTCGCCTCTCGAATGCCTGCCGTTGCTGGTCAGCCAGACCGGAAACGGCTTCGGCCGTGCGGCCAAAGATATCGGCTACGGGCCAGCCGTTGATGCCGGCGTAAGTATCGATCTGGGAACGGTGGTGCACGTCGTGCTCGAGCATCATCATCAACAGCCGCCAGCCGGATAACGTCGCTCCAGGCGTGTCGATCATCTCGATCCGCCGTGTAAGCCACTCGTTTGGCGTTCCGGCGAGGCGACGGCGAAACTCTGTCGCCGAGCGTTCCAGGCAGGGCAGCCAGGAGTCGCGCTTTCTCGTGTCCTCCGGCCAACCCTGCATGATCCAGCCTTCGCTGCGGTAGGCGCCAGCGAAATAAAGCCGCGACGCCCCGATATGGCCGACCAGCTTGCCGATGTCCCAGGCGTTCTCGCCTTCGCCGCCGGCGGGGCGCCAGCCCTCCGCCGCTGCCGGCAGCATGCCGATGTCTCGAACACTTCGCCGGTGGACCGCGTCAAAGTAGGTCAGGTAGGAATGAATGTCGCTGATCATCACCGCCTCCCGCTGGGGGGCTCTCCCGAGCAGTCTACGGCAGGAAACGTAGTGGCACCAACGCGACTCTCAGGTCCAATCCAACGCCGAGCGACTGCCTCCGCGCGGTGCGCTCTACTTCACCGTCACCGTCCAGGTACCCTCGGCCTCGATTACCAGGACATAGGTCCCCGAATCCGGAATCCGGCGGCTGACCGTGCCCCGGTAGGGACCAGTAGTCGCCACCAGGCGGTCGGGTTGTTCGCCACGGCTATTGAGCAAGGTCAGGCGAAAGAGCGTGCCGTCCCAGACCTGGTGCGAGACCAGCAGTCGGCGTACGCCCTGGAGGAGCGCGAGATAGGCGATGCTATCGCCCGATCCTGCCGCAGTTTTCACACCCGCCTGCGCAGCAACATCCGGCTGCTCGATCTCAAGCTCCCATGGATTGTTCGCTTCGACCGCGACAACGTAGGCGCCATCGGCCGCCAGGGTGAAAGTGGTGGTGCCGTAGTATGTGCCGTTCGCCTGGACGAGTTGCGTGAGCTGCGCACCCGAGACATCCAGCACGGAAGCCCGGAGGCGGCTCTGCGCCTGCGGAGAGCAGCGAAAGCGGAAGGTGGTGAACCCGCGGCTGAGGCGCACCGGAACGGTCATGCCGGCTGCCGCTTCGATGTGGATAGGTGAGGTCGAAAGCGCGGGCTTAGGCTGGCACTCTGCCGCACCGGCTGCGCTGTCCTTTGTCAACATTTCCAAAAACGCCGCCGCAGACGCCGGCCGCTCCCCAGGAGACTTCGCCAATGCCGCGTCGATCGCCAGGTAGACCGACTCCGGTAAGCCGGGGCGAAGATCGCGCAGGGGTGGCGGCGGCAGGGCAGCCTGTGCGTACAGCACGTGTGTGGCGTCGCCGGTAAAGGGCAGCCGGCCGGCAAACAGCTCATAGGCGAGCACACCGAGTGCGTAGATGTCCGCGGCCGGGCCGACATCCTCCCCACGGATCTGTTCAGGGGCGGCGCTCTCCGGCGTGCCCATGCCGCCACCTGGCTCTGTCAGCCGCGGTCCGCCGGTCGCCAGCGCAATGCCAAGATCCATGAGCACGACCCGGCCGACCGGCGTGACCATGACATTGGCGTCTTTTATGTCGCGGTGCACAAGCCCGGCCTCGTGCAGCCGATCGATTGCGGGCGCGAGCGCATTGAGGATGTCCAGAGTCCGCTCGACCGGGACGCGCCCCGCAGTTACCAGCTCTGCGAGCGTCCTGCCTTCGATCAGCTCCATTGCGAAAAACGGCCGGCCTCCGGCTTCTCCCACGTCGTAGACGGTGACGATGTTCGGATGTTTTATCCCCGCGAGCGCCCGTGCTTCGGCCAAAAAGCGCAACCGGTCCTCGGCGACGCTGGCAAGGTGCGGCAGCAGCGCTTTCAGTCCCACCTCACGATCCAGCAACGGATCCCAGGCCCGATAGACGGTTGCGAAGCTGCCGTTGCCGAGCGTGCCGATCAGTTCATAGCGGCCGAGCCGGCCCTCGCCCGCGCTCACCGCGTCTCGCACCGGGCGGCGAGATTCCGCACCCTCCCTTCAGACAGACCGGCGATCAACTCTTCGATTGCGGCTGCGCCGCAGGAAGCGCACCAACTCCGTTCACGACGGGAGGCACCCTGAGCGCGTTCTGGTTGCTGCTGAGAAGCTGGGCGACCAGCGCCGAGAAGATGCTGCTTTCTCCTCCGGGGCCGCCACCGCCAACCACGATGTCGGGCGTGATCTTCAGCCCTGCGCTCGCGACTGCCTTGGTCACTTCGATGCCAGCCAGGTTCGTCTGCCCCACTGCGGCGACCTGCTTCTCATAGGATTCGGCCGTCGCCTTACCCACGGCGAGGATCTTTGTGCCTTCCGCCTCGCCCTCTAGCTGAACGGCGCGGGCACGGCCTTCCGCCTCGATGATCGTTTTCTGCTTCGTCTGCTCGGCCACCTGCACGCCGATCTGCGCCGAGACAAGGTCCTTCTGACGGTCGGCCTTGGCGCGGGTGTTCTCCGTGGCGATGCGCTCCTGCTCCGACTTCTGCTGTTCGACGAACATCGCCTGCTGCTGCGCCGCGATCACCCGTCGGGTCTGAATCTCCATCAGGTCCTGCGGCAGGATGATCTGCGAGATTAAGACCGAGACGCACTCGACGTGATACTTCAGCAGCTCTTCCTGGGTGCGCTCTTCCGCCTTGGACTGCTCGACGGCACGGTCCTGCATGAAGCTCATCGCTTCGGTCGAAGAGGCCTGGTTGCGGAATGAGGAGTCGATCATTGGATGAATGACGTGGTCGATCAGGTTCTCGATCGAGCCGATTTTCGCCACCATCAGCGGCGCCTGATCGGGGCGAACCCGGATCACGACCTTCACGCTGACCCGCATTTCGAAGCCGTCGCGGCTGATCACCGCCAGTGGGTTGAATAACTGGACCCGTTGGCCGGCAGGCAGCTTCGCGGCGTCCACGACGGTGGAGGCTTCCTCATCCGCCCAGTCGATCGTCAGGTTGGTGGTCGGAATCGTGTAGGCGATGTACGCCCAGCGGTTGAGGTAGTAGACGCCAGGGCCGGCAACTTCGGCCTGGATGCCGCGATACCCTGCCGGCACGACGTAGCGTTCCTGACCGACTTTGAGCCGGTCGGCCTCGGTCATCATGCGCTGATCTTTGCCGACGTTGGAGACTAGAACGTTGACCTGCCCGCGCTCAACGACGACGACTTTGTCGAGTTGCACGTCGAACATCAGTGGATTGATGTAGTAGGTGCCCGGCTTTAGCAGATCGTACTGCGGGCCGCGCTGGCCACCGCTTGCGAGGAAGGCCGATGCGTCCTGAAAGTCGTTGTGCCCTTCGACGGAGCGAGCAACCAGTTCATCTGGCGGCAGCGGCGCCCCGTCCTTGGCCGTCACCAGTCCGACCTGGCCCGAGTTGACGATTGTCGCGGGGCGAACCTCGACCTCGAACAGCGCCGTGTTGAGGCGATACCGCCCGGGCAGCAGCACTTCGATCTGCGGGCCGCGCTGACCGCCGCCAAACAGGAACGACTGCCCGTCCTGGAACGCCTCGTGGCCGTCCACTTTCTGCGCCAGCAGCCGGGCTGAGGTGAGCGGCGAGCCGTCGCGGGCACTGACAATGCCGACGCTGCCTGCGGGAACTACGACGGCCTCTTCGGTGCGAACGTGGAAGAGGTAGGTGTTGATGCGATACTTGCCTGGTGGCAGGATGTCCACCTGCGGGCCTTTCTGGCCACCGTTGAGCAGGAACGCTTCGCCGTCCTGGAAGTTGTCGTGACCGTCCGCATGGCGGGCGAAGATGCGGCCCGGGTCGAGCGACGTGCCGTCGATCGACTCGACCAGACCGACCTCGTCCTCGGCAACGTCGATCATGTCGGACTTGGTGACTTTGTAACTAAACGGCCGCAGCAGGTTCAGACCCGGCTGCAGCGCGGCGGCCTGGTAGCCGACCTGCCCCTTGAGCGCCACGACGCGCCCCTCGGGCAGCCTGTGGCCGAAGTACTTGCGCTCCAGGATGCCGACCTGTTGCCCCCGAATGTTCACGAGCATGCCGGTGAGCGGGGCGAGGATGAGCAGCAGAACAAAAACGACTGCGATCGCGATCAGGATTCCCAGCAGCATGACGGAGCGACCTCGAATTCGGGGGAACGCTCCGGGCTGGACACGCACCAGCGGAGCGGTGCCCCTGTGCATCCCTGAGTATACATCCACGCCCCCGCTTACCCGCATCGGATGAACTTCGCTGCTTGCCAACGCGCGTTGGCGGATGGATCATCGTGGGGGCGTGATCGCATCTACTCCAGAGGAGACCCCGCAGATGGACTTCCGAGATTCCCCGGTCGAGGCCGGTTTCCGCGCCGAGGTGCGCGACTTCATCGAGGCGGAGTTGCCGGACGCGCTCCAGCACATCGAGCCGGAGTGGGGCACGTTTAACACCCGCCGCGCACGCGGCATCGACCCCGAAGCGACAAAGCAGTGGCGCCAGAAGCTGGCTGCGCGCCAGTGGATCGCGCCGCATTGGCCGAAGGAGTACGGCGGCGCTGGCATGGACATCGGCCGGCAGTTCATCTTTAACGAGGAGATGGCGCTGCACCGGGCGCCTGGCGTGGGCGGCATCGGCATCGGCTGGGCGGGGCCAACGATCATGGTCTACGGCTCGGCGGAACAGAAACAGCGGTTTCTACCCAACATCCTCTCCGGCAACGAAACCTGGTGCCAGGGCTTCAGCGAGCCCGGTGCCGGCTCCCACCTCGCCAGCGTGCAGACCCGTGCGATCCGCGACGGCGACGACTACGTCGTGAACGGCCAGAAGGTCTGGACCAGCGGCGCCCATCACTCGCAGTGGATGATCCTGCTCGCGCGCACCGACCCCGAAGCGCCGAAGCACAAAGGGATCTCCTACTTCCTGCTCGACATGAAAACACCGGGGATCACCCTGCAACCGCTGGTTAACATGCTCGATGACTACAGTTTCAACCAGGTCTACTTCGACAGCGTGCGTGTGCCGAAAGAGAACCTGATCGGCGAGGAGCACCGCGGCTGGTACATCGGCGCCACCACGCTCGACTTCGAGCGCAGCAGCATCGCCTCCTCAACCTCGATGGCGCTGATCGTGCGCGACCTGGCGCAGTTCGCGCGTTCAACAGGCCGCAGGCTTTCGGCAACGCAGCGGGCTGAGCTTGCTGAGCGGACCATCGAAGCAGAGATCGGCAGGCTCCTTTCCTACCAGGTGATCTCGATGCAGAAGCGCGGCCTGATTCCGAACAAGGAAGCCTCGATCGCCAAGCTCTACAACGGCGAGCTGGATCAGCGCATCGCCGCAACCGGAATGCGCTTGCTCGGCATGGAAGGCAACCTCGTCTCAGACAGCGACCCGCGTGCCCCCGCTCATGGCCGCATCCCGCGTCACTACATGGCGGCGACCGCGACCACGATCGGCGGCGGCACCAGCGAGATCCAGCGAGGCATCATCGCCACCCGCGGCCTGGGCATGCCGCGAGGGTGACAACCGCGCCCAATCAGATCCGTTATGCCCACCATCGATTCGCTCGATCGCATTGCGAATGCACTCGGTGAAACGCTGCTTGTGCAGTTTGCTCCGCAGCAGACGCCAGCAGGTTTCGCCTGAGAGCAACAGACTCCGTTGCTCAGAAGCTATCGCCCCAGGACCCTGGTGAAGTAGAGTACGAGCTCGTCATCTACCGTGACCGTCTCGCCATGCACGAGCTGCCGGCGTTCGTAGGTCAGCCCCCGGCCATCCGGGATATACCCCCGCTTCACATATAAGCGCTGGGCGGCGCCGTAATCTCGATCCATGCCAACCCCGATGCCTACAAGCGGCGACCGGGCGGCGATATAGCGCTCGGCCACGTCGAGGAGTTGCGAGCCAATCCCACAGCGCCGCAAATGGGGCAGCACATTGAAGTCCGCGATTTCGGGGATGGCGGCCTCGCGGAAGGGTGGGTACAGAGATCGCCAGACGATCGTGACGTAGCCGGCGAAAACCTCATCGTGGACGGCCACGAGCACCTCACGCTCGCCATGGGTTTGCTCTTCCAGGTAGCGCACATACTGTACGGCGGGCTTGTTCCAGCCGAGTGCGGCAAAGGTGGCGGCGACACCGGGGATATCAGCGGCCTCCAACAGCCGCACCAACACGCCGTGTACGCTCATTCCGCCAGACTCCACAGGCATCATTCGTCCGTCGTCAACCATAGCAGCGCCGTGATCGAAGCGAGCGATATGGTGATCGAGCGGGTAAACATCGTGCGTCTGACATATTGATCGCATGCCGGCTACCTCGAAGCCGGCGAACTGCAGTTAGCTGGTGGACGAGACCGGAATGAGGATTACGCGAATCAAAGACTGTGAGGCAACGCGCTGGGTAAATCGCAATCTGGCTGGCGCGGCAGCGAGCATGGTAGTGTAGGGTCTGATTTCACACGGAGGCATTGAAAATGACAGGGACTCCGACCCCAAGAAGTTCGTGCTGCCGAGCTGACCTTTTCCTGAATCACTGTTCATACTGCAAAGTGGGGATCTGGACGTGCGCAGCCTGTGGGTATCCTTTCACCGAGCACAGGTGTAAACATTCCTAACCGGTGCTTTCTGGCGAACTATGGTGGCTTCGACCCACGTGCTTAGTGCCTGCGTGACGCTAAAGCGGGGGAGCGCAACGTTGTTGTGCATGCAGTCACCCAGGGGCAGCGCACCCTGAGACGTTGGTAGTGGAGCGAAGAAATATGCAGTATAGGAAGACTTCTTCTGAACATACTTACGAGTTGCTCATCTGCCGAGACTGTGCAGGAACCGGATGCACAGTATGCAACAGCCGCGGTTGGTTTCAGGGGCGGAATGTCTCATGCACTCTCTGCGCGCTAGTACGGTATCCCGAGCCCGGGTGTTCCAGTTGTCGAGGCACCGGTATTGACCAACATCTGGCTCCGGGAGTAACTACAGCACCCAACCTCTAGCTCCAAACGGTTCCTGTCGGTCGAAATCTGTAAGACAACAACTCGCTTGCGACTT
>JBBRGK010000023.1:0-14902 GCA_038240805.1 Dehalococcoidia bacterium
CGCCGACCGCTTTCAATGCAGTCTCGGCCAAAGAATTTGGCCAGAAGCCCGTGGCAACGGGGCCATTCAAGTTCAAAGAGTGGAAGCCCGACGACCACATCACGGTCGAACGGTTCGATGACTACTGGGGTGGCAAGGCGAAGCTGGACGCGATCAACTTCAAAATCATCCAGGATGAAAATACCCGGATCACTGCGGTGAAGACGGGCGAGATCGATTTTGTGCCGCGCATCTCCCTGCCGCTGCTGACGCCGCTGCAGAAGGATTCCTCGGTGCAGGTCGTGGAGACGATTCCGGTCTTTCGCACCTACTTTGGCATCGGCAGCCACCCGAAGTTTCAGGACCCGCGTGTTCGCCAGGCGATCGTGCGCTACGGCTGTCCGCGCGAAGACATCCTCAAGCAGGTCTACCTCGGACACGGCGAGGTCGCGGATGGCCCCGATCCATCGGTGAGCGAGTGGTATATCGACTACACGAGCCTGGTGAAGTTCGACCCCAACCAGGCGAAGTCGCTGCTCGCCGCAGCCGGTGCGGCCAACCTCAGCTTCGACGTGATCTACCCCGCCGGCGATTCGACGCTCGCCGATAGCCTCACCGTCTGGCAGAGCGCGCTGAAGGGCATCGGCGTCACGATGAACCTGAACTCCGTGGACAACGGCGCCTTCCTCAAGACCATCATTGACCCCGCCGCCGACTATGACCTCTGCTTTGCGCCGTCGCAGGGGCCGCTGAGCGACTTCCAGGTGGTCCGCGGCACGCACCGCTCGACCGGAGGCGCCAACATTTCGCACAACAAGAACCCTGAGCTCGACGCGCTGATCGACAAGGCGCAGGCAACGCTCGACTTCGCCCAGCGCAAGCAGATCTACGACCAGGCTTTTCACCTGGTCATCGATGACTCGAAGCAGTACTACGTCACGTTCTACCCGACCTACCGCATCCTTTCTAAACGGGTAAGCGGCTACGGCAAGGCGAACTCGACGTTCTATCGCTTCAACAACGTCACCGTGCAATAGGCAGCCACGGACTACCGCTTCAACAACGTCACCATGCAGCAGGCAACCCCGGCGCATGTGGAAATACATTCTCAACCGTCTGCTTTTTGCGGTGCCGACCCTGATCGCGATCACGGTGCTGGTCTTTCTTGCCATCCGGCTCGTGCCCGGAGATCCGGTCCAGAACCAGATCGGACTGGCTTCCGACCCCGCTGTTTCGGCACAGATCAAGGCACAGTTGACGAAATCCTATGGCCTCGATCAGCCGCTGCCGGTGCAGTACCTGAAATGGCTCGGTCACGTTGTTACCGGCGACTGGGGCGAATCACTGTTCACACACCGGCCGGTGCTCGGTGAGATCGTTCACCGGGCACCGATCAGCCTCGAACTGCTCGTGCTTAGCATGGCGACCTCGCTGATCATGGCGACTGTGGTCGGCGTCGTTGCGGCGCTGCGCCGCGGTTCCGGGATCGACTTTGGGCTGATGTTTTTCACAGCGCTCGGGATTTCCGCGCCGGAGTTTCTGGTCGGCACGGTGCTGATCTACGTCTTCGCGCTGAAACTCGGCTGGTTTCAGGCCGCGGGGTTCGCCCGCATTGAGGACGACCCCCTTCGCAACATCAAGTCGTTGCTATTGCCGGGACTCTCACTTGGCTTTGCCCGGGCAGCCCTGCTGACGCGACTGGTGCGCGCCGAGATACTAGAAACCCTGGGTCAGGATTTCATCCGCACTGCCCGCGCCAAAGGGTTGCGCGATCGGGTGGTAATGACCCGCCATGCGCTCAGAAACGCGATGCTGCCGGTAGTGACCGTGGCAGGCCTGCAGATCGGCGCTGTGCTCGGGGGTTCGGTGATCGTGGAATCCCTCTTTGTGCTTCCCGGCATGGGAACCTACGGCATCAACGCTCTGCAAAAGCGGGACTATCCTGCCATCGAAGGCTTCGTCTTGTTGATCGCCGTCGGTTTCCTGCTTGCGAACCTGTTCGTCGATATCGCCTATAGCTGGCTCGACCCGAGGATTCGCTATGGAAGGCGTTAGCGCCCGCGTTCTCGTCGGAGACGGCGCCGGAGGCGGTACTTTATACCATCGCCGTCGCGGAATGGCTGCCTGGCGACGGCTCAGGCGAAGCCCGCCCACGCTCATCGGCGGCGCCGTTGTGCTCGCACTGGTGCTGATCGCGCTGTTTGCGCCCTGGGTCTCCCCCTACGACCCGACCAAACTCCAGGTCGGGCTGCCACTCTCAGGGCCTTCCGCTGGCCATCTGCTCGGCACCGACCACCTGGGGCGCGATATCCTCA
The DNA here is from genome assembly GCA_038240805.1 of Dehalococcoidia bacterium. GTDB lineage: Bacteria > Chloroflexota > Dehalococcoidia > CAUJGQ01 > CAUJGQ01 > JBBRGK01. Next base: position 2,295 of record JBBRGK010000023.1, read on the forward strand.
GCCGGGTCATTTTCGGTACGCGCATTTCGTTGCTCGTCGGCGGCTCGGCCATGCTGTTCGCCGTCAGCCTCGGGGTGCCTCTCGGGCTGCTTTCGGGCTATTTCGGCGGCTGGCTCGATATGATGATCATGCGGGCAGTTGACGTGATGCTCTCGTTCCCCTTCTTGATCTTCGCCCTGTTGCTGATCGTCGTCCTTGGTAACGGCACATCAAACGTTGTCTGGGCGCTGGGGGTGGGCTCGATTCCGCTCTTCGCCCGCCTGGTCCGTGGAACAGTGCTGAGCCTGAAAGGGCGAGAGTTTGTGCAGGCGGCGCAGGTGGTGGGTGCGTCGCACAGGCGGCTCATTTTCCGGCATATTCTGCCGAACGCGCTCAGTCCGATTATCGTAACTGCGTCGCTGCTCGTGGCTGTGGCAGTGATCGCCGAAGCATCGCTCAGCTATCTTGGTCTTGGGACTCAACCCCCGACGCCATCATGGGGCTATGACCTGAACAAGGCCCTCAGCTATCTCGAGGTCAATCTCTGGATGGCACTTGGGCCGGGTATCGCGATCCTGCTCACCGCTACGGCCTTCAACATGCTCGGCGATGGGCTACGCGACCTCACAGATCCTCGTCTGCGCAACAAGTAAGGGCCTTTCTGTTGTCACGGTACGGTCGCGACGGAAGTGACGGAAAGTACCCCTGCGCCGCGGTCCGGCGATCTACGAACCGCGGAGACGCGTTGGTGGGACAGCCCGAGCAGTTTCCCTGCATCCCGTAGTGGCAGCCCCTCAACATCAACCAGAAGGTTGAGCGCCTGCGCGACCGCCGCGCGCGCTTCGCGCTGCACGCTTTCAGCACGTCGCCTATCATTGAGCACGCGGTCAATGACAGGCTCCCAATCGGCGGGGACAACGTAGTCATAGGTCAGGTCGAAGGCGTCTTCAGAAACATCGAGCAGAAGAGCGATGGCTTCCCGAGCATTCTCCTCCACCTGGTCGAGGCGGCGAGATTGGCTGTGAACGCCGGGAAGCTCCGGAACGCTCAACGCCCACCACCGTCCGCTCCGCTCACACCGTACCCGATACGTTGGTCGCTCCTCATTCACGCGTTCCACCAATTCTCTCCGAGCTGTTCCTGCAGGTCCTTGCAGATTCCTCGGGCCGTGTTCTCGTTGATCTCGCGATGCCGCAGTACGATGACCCGCTGCCCACCGCACGTCCAGACCTCGTGGTTACGGCCTTCGCGGACGAGGTGCCATGGGAGCCCCCTGGACCGGGATGCCGTACCGATCTTCTGGATAAGGTCGTTCCGCTTCACCCGAGATAGTCTATAAGACGATACTAACCTAGTCTATAGCGATAGCCTGACAACGGATCTGCGGTCATCCTATGTGGGTCAGTTCACACCAGTGGTGCAGTGAGCCTCACCGACGCGTGTCGCTGCGAGTACGAGGCTGGTCGAGCAGGGAACCTCCCTGACATCCGCCTCATACGGCAAGGAGCACGCCAATGCGTTCGTTACTGCACAGATCGATTGTCCAACGGGGAGTGCTGGTGCTGGTGCTGGCGGGAAGCCTCGCTGGCGCTGCCGGGATCACAAACACAGCCTCAGTCGGTGCTGCTCAGCAGCGGCTGCCTACGTGCAAGCGACTGCATTTTGTGTTGGACCGCCTCCCGGTTGACAGCGAATTGTTCCGCTGGGCCTCAATGAAGGATTGCACCGGTAGCTGGTAGTAGTTGCGCATTGGCCCGCCGGTAATACATCCTCGCAGTTCCGTGATCGGATCGTTACCAGTCTCAGGCAAGGAGGACGATTCTTTCCGCTCCTTCACCGTCTGCTACCTCCTCGCTCATGCCGGCCGCAGGGGCAGGGCAACCGCATTTGGCACGATGATGACTTAATCAGGATACAAACTGCTTGATTAATGCACCCCGTAGCGTATGATTAGGCACGTTCCGACACGGCCGTCGGCGCTCGACGGGTTCCAGAGTCGGGGGAGTGGAAGTGTGAAGAGGGAGCCCATCAATGAGCAATTACGGTTCTGATTACTGGCAGGCTGCGGCGGCCCGGCGGGCGAGCCGGCGGCGGCTGATCGGGAGCGGCGCCGCAATGTCTGGCCTCGCCGCGCTGACCCTCGCCGGCTGCGGCGGCAGCACCAATAACTCCAGCAACAACTCCGGCAGCAAGAACACGAACGCCCCCGCAGCCTCGGCCGCCGCTGGCGCAGCCAGCGCAGCGGCAACCCGCGCCGCCGCTTCTCCGAGCGGCACCCCTGCCTCGGTGACCAGCTCGAACGTCGCCTCGACGCTGCCCACGGTGCAGGCAGGCCTCAAGACCGGCGGCAGCCTGCAGGCTACCATCGTCGGCCCGGCGCCGCTCGATCCCGTCGAGAACACGACCTATCGTGCCCAGGATCTCTCCGGTTTCCACTACAGCCGCCTGGTCCGCTTTGCCGCGAGCGCGGACCCGAACACGTCGCTTTCGAAGATCATCACGCCGGACCTGATCGAAAAGTATGAGGTCTCACCGGACTCGCTGCAGTACACGATGCACGTCCGCCAGGGCGTGAACTTTCATGCGCCGCTGAGCCGGGCGCTGACCAGCGCTGACATCATGTCCAGCTGGGAATACTTCACGACCAACGTCAAGAACGCCAACAAGGATGTCTACGCGCCGATCGTCGACAGCATTACCGCTCCCGACGACAAGACGATCGTGTTCAAGCTGAAGCAGCCCTATGCACCGTTCCTCAACAAGCTGGCCAACCCCTCCTACCTGTGGATCATGTCGCAGGAGGCAGTCAACCGGAAGGGTATTGACCCATCGACCCAGGCGATCGGCACCGGGCCGTTTATTTTCGTGGACCAGTCGCCGACGGCGATCTCCTGGAAGAAGAACCCGAACTACTGGAACAAGGGCATTCCGTACGTTGACAGTACCGCGCTGAACATCATTCCGACCACCTCAACCCAGGAGGCGCAGTTCACCGCTGGCGCCCTCGATGTACTCTCGATCGCAACCTCCGACTGGGAGGCGCTGAAGAAGGCTGTCCCCAAGGCAAACTCGGTGGAGTACCCGCCCGCCGGACTCGCCTTCCTATTCTTCTATGACGTGAACGCGGCGGACAGCCCGTTCAAGGACCCGCGTGTGCGGCAGGCGGCATCGCTTGCCATCGACCGCAAGGGGCTGATCAGCACGGGTTACAACGACCACGGCTTCTGGTGCAACATGGTGCCGGCAGGCCTGGGCAAATGGTATCTCGACCCGAATGGCAAGGACATCGGCGACGCCGGCAAGCTGTTCAAGTACGACCCCCAGGCGGCCAAGCAGATGCTGACTGCGGCCGGCGCCACTGGAACCGAACTGACTTTCTACTACCCCAACAACGCCTACGGCGACGTCTTCAACCTGGTCGCCGACCTCGCACGCGGCATGCTCAGCGACGCTGGCTTCAAGGTCTCGGCCGTGACGGTGGACTACCTGAAGGACTGGATCGATCCCGCAAAGGGCTACTGGGTCAAGGGCCTGCCCAAGAACGGGATCGGCCACGCTCTGCAAACGGGCTTCAGCGACCCGGACGACTACCTGACCGGGATGCTCACCAAGGGCGGCAACCGCAACGACAGCCTGGTGGACGACCCGGATCTGCTGTCGCTGATCAAGGCGCAGCAGCTCGAACTGGACGAGAACAAGCGTGTGCAGCTGGTCTACAATGCCACCCGTGCGGCGAACCAGAAGATGTACTACGTGCCGCTCACCTACACCACGACGATCACGATGACGCAGCCCTGGGTGCAGAACTTCTGGCCCGCCGACTCGTATAACTTCGGCACGGAGTCGTTCGCTTTCGCCTCGATCAACAAGTAGCGGCGTAGCGCCGCAAGACCCTGTACGCGAGCTCGGAGCAGGCTTGCAGCACACCCGCTGCAAGCCTGCTCATCGCCTCCGGCGTGTTGGCAATTGTGCCGCGCGGCTCTGCCGGGCTGATCCCGGGGCTTGCAATTGCGACGGCGAACGTCTCCTCCTCCACACATGTCTCTGGCAACGGAGAGGGGAAGGGGTGCGGTAACCACGCGCATCGACGAGCGTTTCTCACCGCAGCGTAATTTTGGCTGGCTTGAGCCGGAGTACAGCGACTACGCACGGGCGCGGGTGGCCGTGCTGCCGGTGCCCTATGACTCGACCACGACGGCCCGCGCCGGCGCCCGCGAGGGTCCTCAGGCGATCATCGACGCCTCCGCCGATATGGAGCTATTTGACCTCGCGATCGAACGCGAGCCGTATCGGGTCGGCATTCACACGCTGCCGGAGCTTGCCGTGCACGCCGGTAGCCCGCAAGCCATGATCGAGCGGGTGAGGCAGGTGACCGGGGAGCTGCTCGACGATGGCAAGCTGGTGATGACGCTCGGCGGAGAGCACAGCATCGCGATCGGCAGCGCTCTCGCCCACATCGATCGCCTGCCACGGGTTTCTATCCTCTACCTCGATGCCCACGCCGACTTCCGCGAGACCTACCTTGACACGCCTTACAACCACGCCTGTGCGCTACGCCGCATTGCCGAGCAGGGAGTGCCCGCCGTGCATGTCGGCATGCGCAGCGCCGAGCTTGACGAACTGGGCGCGCTGCGCGAAATGGGAATCCCCTCGTTTCCCGCGCACACCTTCCGCCATCCGGTCGAGGTGGCCGAGCAGGTGATCGCCGGGCTGCGCGACGAGGTCTACATCAGCGTTGACCTGGATGTCTTCGATTCGGGTCTGCTGGCGGCCGTTGGCACGCCTGAGCCGGGTGGGCTCGGCTGGTACGACGTCACCGACCTGCTGGCCGAGGTGGCGCGCCGCCGCCGCATCGTCGGCTTCGACCTGATGGAGCTGGCTCCCGAATACGGTCCCCGCGCCTCGGCCCAGATGGCCGCAAAGCTTGCCTACCGGCTTGTCGGGCTCGCAACCGCGTAGGCGTTCTGTTCCAGTCCCTGCAATCAGTCCACGAATGTGACTGCGGGGCTAGCTCCTCCAGCCACCGGCGCTGGCGCCGGTGGTGCAGAGGGGGAAAGCTGAGGCGCCGTCACGCTCACGCTCTGGGCTGCTTCGGCGATCTGCGCCCAGGTGGCGTCATCGAGGGGGATGCCCTCGGCGCGCCGGCGGGCTGCCGAGCGTGCTTCTGGCTCGCCAGCAACCAGGATTTCGTCCACGCCCGGCATCTTCGCCGCGGACTTGCAGTAGGTGACGAGCTCTTCGACCCGGCGGCGAAACTCGTCGAGCGGCGTGAAAGCGGCCACGTCGATCGCGATGATGAACAGACCGTTGCCGAAACGCTCGGTTCCGCCAGCGCGGCTGACGCCCGCCGGCGAGAGAGCGCCGCAGAGCATATCGAGCGCAAAGGCGAGCCCGTAGCCTTTCCAGCCGACCAGCGCACCCAGCGGCAGGATCGCTCCCTCGCCTCCGCGGAAATCGGCGGCGTCGAGCATCGGCGTGCCGTCAGGCTTCACCACCCAGCCCTCCGGCAGCGCCTCGCCGCGGTTGCGATAGACATCGAGCTTTCCGCCTGCAACGGTGCTCGTGGTCATATCGAGCAGAAACGGCGTGCCGCCGGTCGGAAAGCTGACGGAGATCGGGTTGGGCGACATGCGGCGTTCGACGCCGCCGTACGGCGCCTGCAACTGGCCGCCGCCGCCGTTGTTGACGCTGGCGATCCCGATCAGACCGGCGTTGGCGGCCATCATCGGATAGGCGCCGATGCGGCCGGCATGGTGGCAGTTGTAAGCCGTGACGCAGGCAATGGAGTGCGCCCGCGCCTTCGCGATCGCCGTCTCCATGGCGAAACGGGCCACCACCTGGCCGAAGTTCCACCTGCCATCGATCACGGCCGAGGCCGGCGTTTCGCTTTCGATCGCCGGCTCGCCGTGCGGATCGAGTTGTCCGCTCTTGATGTCGCGCACGTACCACGGGATCCGGATCGCGCCGTGAGAGTCGTGGCCCATCAGGTTCGCGGCCACGAGGTGCTCGGCCACCACGGCGGCGTTCTGCTCCGGCGCCCCGGCAGCGACGAACACCTGTTTCGCGTACGCTTCGAGTGTGCCGGCATCAACAATTGGCATGAACGCGCCTCCCTAATATCGGTCGAACAGCTTGCCCCACTCGGTCTGTTTGGCGAAGCGGACACGTTTTCGGCCCACGAATGGATACCAGAGCAGGTTGTAGTAGACGTTCGAGGCGACGAACGACCACGGGGCGATCGGCGAACGCAGCAGCACCTTTTCGAACCGGTTGAGCGGACCCCAGTAGATCAGCTTCTGCACCCGGCTGGCGATCGTGTCCTCGTCGGCGCGGAAGCCGAAGTTGATCTCGGAGATGTCCATGCCGACGACCTCGATCTGGTTCGGGTCGCCGATGCCCAGCCCGCGCTCGTGCGCCAGCCGGATGAACGGCAGCGACATTGGGTCGAAGCCCTGCAGCTTCGCCGAAACGGCGTCGATCGCCACCAGGTCGCTGCTCGCCAGCAGCAGGTTCTTGACGTGGGGCCGCATCGCCCGCGGCCCCGGCCCCTCGCCGGCGATCGTGCCGTCCATCACGGCGAAGATGCCGGGGTGAATCTCCTGCTGAATGGTCAGCAGATCGACCAGCGTTTCGTGGATCTGCGCGTGCGCCCAGTGGCGGTGGTTGTGCAGCAGACCGCCGAAGCCGTTTTTCATGGCGCCGGTGATCGTGGTGAAGACGTGCGTTTTCACGGTCGGCAGGTGCACGACGTTCTTGCCGATCAGCACTTTGGGAATCTCGATCCCGTCCGGGAAGATGCGGCCCAGGGCGAGCAGGTCACCTTTCGGTGCGTAGCGGACCCAGCGGGCCCCCGGGTCGGTGACGTGAATGCTGGGTACGTCGTGGCCGGCAAGCACCGCCGCGTGTTTGTTGCGGCGCTCGCCGGTGTGCGAGTTGACTACCACGGTGCCGTTCTGGATTGCGCACAGGTCGTCGAACCCGGCGGCACGGAGTCCGCGAATCGTGCCGTCCAGTTGCCACGGGCTGGTGGAACAGGCCGGATAGTAATGCTGCCAGGAGATGTTGACCTTGAGCGCGGTCGGTGCGGTGGCGTCGAGCGCTTCGCGCACGCCGGCTAGCTCCATCAGCCGCGGGATATCGGCCAGCACAGTCGGCGAGCTGGTATAGAGCACCGCCACCTTGCCCATCGGGCGGGCTGCATGCGTCGGCTGCACCAATGGCTGAACCTGCATTCGGCTTCCCCGCAAGCGGCCCCGGTCCGCCCGACCTTGCTTCATCTACATATGTATATATGAGTGTACGCGAGCAGGGGCGCAGGGCTGATTCCGCGCTCGGATCTCCGAGAGCCCACTGCGGCAGCGCTGAACAAGGGAGGAAAGCGAACGTCGCGAACGCGCGAGTCAGCTGACCTGGCGGCGACTGCGTACCGGCCATAGCGCGCTATGAACCGGGCACGAGAGGGTCCGAGATCACTACGCCTGCCTGCTGCAACTCCGTCACGCGAGCGTCATCGTAGCCGAGACCGCGCAGGATATCATCGTTGTGCTCGCCGAGTAGCGGCGCTGTGCGCTGCACTGCCCCCGGATTGCGTGCGAACGTCGCCAGCACGCCCGGCTGCACCACCCGGCCGAGGACCGGGTGCACGGTCGTGGCGACGAAAGACGACGATAAGGCCGATAACTCGGCGTGGAAGCGAGCGGCATAGCCATCGATCGCTTCGGTTGCCGGCACACCTTCCTCCGCAAGTCGCTGCAACGCCTCTGACAGCGGGATGCCAGCGAAGCAGGCGATCAGCTCATCGGCCAGGTCCTGCCGGTGCAGCTCGCGTTGCTCGGCTGAGTTAAAACGCGGGTCGGCGGTGAGGTCAGCACGGCCGATCGCGCGGCAAAGGGCGGGCCAGCGGTCCTCGATGATGGCGCCTGGGGCTGCTTCCGCAGCAAGGAACAGGTAGCCGTCGAGGCAGCGATAGAGCCGTCGCAGCGGACCGAGGCCGCTTTCGTCGTAGTCGTTGACGGCTGGCTGCGGCCGTTCGGGATACGAGAGCAGCGCATCTGACTGTACCAGCGCCGCCGCCTGCAGCAGCGACGTTTCGAAGTAGAGTCCGCGGCCGGTGCGCTCGCGCTGATAGAGGGCGAGGGCGATGCCGGCAGCGTTCAGCATGGCGCAGGTGTTGTCCGTCACCGGCACCAGCAGGAAGGCCGGCGGATGTTCGTGGCCACCCTGCGCCCGTTCGATGCCGCTGCGCGCCTGCATCAGCGGATCGACGCCCGGCCGGTGCCGGTAAGGGCCGCTGCTGCCGTAGGCGCTGACGTAGCAGTAGATCAGGCGCGGGTTGATCGCCGCCATCGCTTCGTAGCCAACGCCGAGGCGATCGGCGACCCCTGGGCGCATGTTGTCCACCAGCACATCGGCCTCGCGCGCGAGCTTGTGCACGATCTCCCTGCCCGCGTCAGTGCGCAGATCGACGCAGAGGCCGCGTTTGCCCCGGTTCCAGGCCAGGAAGCCGGCGTGCAGCCCGCGCAGGCCGTCGCCGTCCGGCCCCTCTACCTTGATCACGTCGGCGCCGAGGTCGGAGAGCATCACGGGGCCCAGCGCTCCGGCAATGTAGCCCGACAGGTCGAGCACCCGCACACCAACCAGCGGCCCCCGCGATGACGCGCCGTCCCAGCCGTTTGTCGCCCGGCCAGAGAGGTCGCCGCCGGATTTCACGGCAGACCGCCCGGCGTCGGTTCCCCACGGATCGCCGTCGTGCTCGCCCGGTCGGGGCATACCGGACGCCGGGCGAACAGGGCCACCGGCGAAGTGCAGCGCCAGCCCCGGCTGCCGCGTGACGCCGTGCTCGTGGTCCGGCACCGTGAGCACCGCCTCACGGACCAGCACCTGCGGGTCGTGGGCGAACTCCTCGGCGGTGCAGGCAGGAGCGCAGGGAACATCGTTCTCGTCGAAAATGCGGTCCCATTCAGCGTATGGCCGCCGGACGATCGCCTCGGCGACGATGTCCATCAGGGCACGGCGCTGCTCGTGGGTGGGAAAGCGCACGGGAGCATCGAAGCGCGGGTCCGAGATCAGGTCGGGGCGGTCGATCGCGAGGCAAAAGCGGGGCCAGAAGCGGGCATTGATCAGGCCGAGGTGCAACCAGCGGCCGTCCTGGCACTGGTAGAGGCGATAGAGCGGCAGCTGCCCGTAGGCGTTGCGCCGCAGTGCCGGCAGCGGACCGGGCTTTTCGATCTCCGCCAGCTGCGCGCCCTGATGCTGCACCGCGCCGGCGAGCAACGGCACCTCGATCTGGTCGCCAGCGCCGCTGCGATCACGTGCATAGAGAGCGGCACCGATCGCCTCCGCAGCGATCAGGGCAGTGGCGTAGCTGCTGAGCGGCTGGACCACATAGACAGGTCCGGCGCGAAACCCCGGCTGCCTGCCCATGATGCCGCTCGCTGCAGCAACAAGGTCGCCGTCTCCGGGCAGACTGCCAGCCGGTCCGCCTGCGTTGCAGATGACGAGTCGCGGATTCTCACCGGGCGCAGGCAATGGCAGCAGCGGCGCGGCGCCATCCGGCGAGCCGAAGACAACCACATCGGCCTCGCTGTAGAGGCGAGCAAGCCGCTCAGGCTCGGCCGCGAAGCCTACCGCCGTGAGGCTGCGTTTGCCGCGTAACCACACCCGCGACACGGGCAGGCGGCGCAGCGGTGAGCCGCCGTCGGGCTCGATCATCGTCACCGTGGCGCCGAGGTCAGCGAGCAACATTGTGCACACCGCCGCCGCGGGCGCTGTCGAGAGGTCCAGCACGCGCAGCCCGAGGAGTGGCCCGGCGGCGATCGGCTCGCTCATCGTTCGCACCTGTTTGTTGCCAGGCCCGCGCAGCCGCGCTCTCGCTCCATCGCCCGCCTCCTGCATCCGTCATCCATTCTCACCCATAAGACAATACCCAAAAACAATACCCATGCGGGGCTCTGAATGCTTTCACCAGATCCAGTTATTAAACAATACCCATGCGGGGATTGAGGCCTTGAGAGATCCGCGTTATGGTTACGATCGTACCCATGCAAGCGGCTGCACCGTGCGGCCGTTCGGGAACACTACCCCGAACGAAACAGGCTTGGAACACCAGGCCCAGGAAAGCAGGAGGTTTCAGTGCGTCGAATCGGTAAGCGTCTCAGCGGACTCGTGGTTCTGGCATCCCTCGCGCTCTCGCTCTCGGCCGTCGTGGTTCATGCGCAGCAGCCCACGACGATTACGATGACGCCAACCCTGACCCGCGAGGCTGGCCTCGCGGGAACCGTGACGATCACTCCCGCCGGACCCAACCAGGTCACCGTCGCGATCCGGGTCACAGGTCTGAAGCCGAACGACGTGCGTGCTTCGCACATCCACAAACCTGGCACCGAGACCACTTTCGGCCCTTGCGATACCAACGGTGCGGTCGTCTACCCGCTGCCGGACGTGAAAGCTGACGCGAGCGGTGTTGGCACCAACAGTGCCACCGTTACCTTCGACCCGGCCAAGGGTATTCCCACCGCCGGCTGGTACGTCAATGTGCACACAGGTTCCGGCGCGAGCACCGGCCTGGGTGTGATCTGCGGCAAGATCGCTGCCAGTCTCGGTACCGCAGCAGCCGCCGGCGCCGCAGCTTCTCCGGCTGCCGGTGCCGCCGCTCCCGCAGCCGCAGCCCCTGCTGCCGCTGCTCCGGCCGCAGCCGCCCTGCCGCGCACCGGCACAGGCGGACCCGCCGCCTCCAACGGCATGCTGCTCGCAGTGCTGGCGCTCGTGGGTATCGCCCTCGGCAGCACCGGCCTGGCGATCAGCCGCCGCCGCTAGAAACAGTGCTCAGGTCTTCCCGCGCGGGGCAGCCTTCTGGCTGCCCCGCTTCTTTTTGTTCGTCTTTTCAGGCGGCCGGGAGCAGCGTCTGAAGATGGCGTCCGAGGGGGACGCGTGCGACAATTCCTTTCGGCTCAGGGCCGTGCTGGGAAGTCGGCGGCGCATACCTCACCCCTTCCCCTCTCCACCGGCTGCGGCCGGTAGAGAGGGCGATCTGTGGGTGCGTTGCACGGAGTTCAAGGATGGACGGGAACCTCATGCCGTACCCACCTCAGTACGAAGTATTCTTGTCGGCGCCGCGAACCCACCGTCCATCCTCGCCGCTCGTACTCGGCAACCAGTGATCGCCCTCTCCATTGCCCGCTACTTGTATGGAGGAGGAGAGGGTTAGGGGTGAGGTGGTCGGTCCGTGGTTGCGGAGCATTTTTACGGGGCGGTTTGTGGAGGTCATCGATGTTGCGGCGGATCAACCGGGTGCTGGTGGCGGTGCGTGACCTCGACGCCGGCTGCGCTGCCTTCGAGCAGACGCTGGGGCTGGCGCGCGGCCGTCGCTACGATGTGCCCGATGTGGGCGCGATCACCGAGGCGATGCCGATCGGCGATGCCTGGGTGCAGCTGCTGCAGCCCCTGGAAGACGGCCCGGTCGAGCGCTTCCTGCAACAGCACGGCCAGGGCATCTACGGGCTCGGCGTGGAAGTTGCCAGCCTCGCCGATTCACGGCTGCGGGTGGAGCAGTGCGGCCGGCAGGCGCACCCGCTGCGCCTGGGCGAGAACGAGCTGCTCTGCCTGAAACGCGAGCAGTTGCCCGGCCTGACCATCTGGATCACCGAAACCGGCAGCGGCCCGGAGCCAGCTGACACCGTGTCGCCCTACCTGGGGATCTGGCAGGCGACCAACCTGGTGGAGGACCGCGACGCCGCCGCTGTGGCGTACGAGGGTCTCTTCGGCCGCTCGCAGCGCGACGAAAGCTTTCGCCAGGATACGTACGGCTACCTCGGCCGCAGCCTGTACTACGGAGTCTCGCCGGGAGCCGACAGTCTGGAGATCGCACAGGTGCACCAGGCGAAGACGGCGATGGGGCGGTTCTGGCAGCGGCATGGTCCCAGCCTGTACATGATCACGATCGATACCGATGACATGACGGCAGTGCGCAGCGGACTCGATGCGCGCGGCGTCCGCTACGCATCGGAGCCCGGCGCCGGCTACAACGTGGCCTACGTGCATCCGTCCGCGCTGACTGGCTGCTTTGTCGGAATTATCCAGGAGTAGCGGTATGCCTGGAATCATCCAGGAGTAGCGATGCCCAGGGGGACGGCCCTGCTACCCGTTCCTGGGTGCTAGAATCGGTGAAGGAACGACCTGAGGAGAGTGTGATGCCGGACCGCACCTACAAGCTGATCGAGTTGGTCGGGACATCCGAAGAGGGAATCAACCAGGCGATCGAGAACGGCATTAAGCGCGCCGCCTCGACGCTCAAGGGCCTGGACTGGTTCGAGGTCGTCTCCGTGCGCGGGCAGATCGCCGACGGCGCCGTGAAATACTACCAGGTCGATATGAAGGTCGGCTTTCGCCTCATGGACGGCGCCGAGCTGAGCGAGTAAGCGAAGAACCCGGTCGGACGCGGCGCCAGACGGGGTGAAGCCCGCCTCCCGTACTAGCGACGAAGCGACGCTTCGATCACGTCGGCAGCGCGGGCATCGCCCGGCTCGTTGCGCTCACGCAGATGGCTGGCAACGCCGCGTTTGACCTCGGCCGTGTCAGCCGGTCCGACCTTGAACTTCGCTTCCGTGCGTACGATCTGCAACTGCACGACG
>JBBRGK010000024.1:0-14902 GCA_038240805.1 Dehalococcoidia bacterium
CAGGCTGTGCTCATAAGGATGCAGGCGCCATATCTCCACATCGCCGCGCCTCTGGTAGGCACGTAGCTTCACCTCCACATCGTAGTCGCCGGTGGATGGCGACCAGACCTCCACCACCAGCGGCATGGGCTCTGCGTAGACCTCTAATCTGCCACTCCGCTCCGCCTTCGCGCGACGAACAGGTGTTCGGGGGATGACGCAGAGATCCGGGATGTAGAAGGAGCCCGTCTGAATGCGCAGGCGGGCCAGGTTAAGATCGACTCGGAATTCAGCCGGGTCGAGCTGCGTGATTAGCTGGTACAACAGCGCCCGCATCGCATCATCGTGCTCCACGGTCATTTCAGGTTTGCGCCGTAGCTGGCCGCACGCAAGCTCCCACTGCCCATCGGGATCCTCCAGGGCTACCTGCTCGTATGTTCCTGTGCTAATCACCATGCCGCACCGCCGTCCCGGCTGAGCACCACCAACCGTCATTGCGTGACTAACGCGCCTTCGAATGACGATATCATACGATTGAACGCCGCACCGTGCTGAACCGGCCGTTTTGAGGCTGAGACGATAGGGATGCAAAACGCGCTGTCTGAAATACCGGCTAACTTCGCCCGCTGCATGACCGACGTGTACGGCGAGGCGGGCACGGCCTGGATCGGACGGTTGCCGGGCATAATCGATCAGTGCGCCAGTCGCTGGTCGTTGACCGTCGCGCCGCCATTCGCGCCGCTATCATATAACTACGTTGCGCCCGCAGTGGGCGCGGACGGCACGCCACTGGTGCTCAAAGTCGGCTTCCCCTGCCGCGAGCTGCTGTTTGAGGCCGAGGCGCTGCGGCTGTTTGACGGGAACGGCATCTGCCGTCTGCTCGCCTTCGACAACGATGCAGGCGCGCGGCTGCTCGAACAGGTGCAACCCGGTACGACCATCGACGGCCTCGACGACGAGAAGGGGGTTGCCGTCGCTGCCGGGGTGATGCAGCGGCTGTGGCGGCCCGCGCCCGCCGGGCACCCGTTTCCCACAACTGCCGACTGGGGAAAGGGGTTCGCACGCACACGGGAGCGCTTCGATGGCGGTACAGGACCGCTCCCTGCGGCGCTTTTTGAACGGGGAGAGTCGCTGTTTTCTGAGTTGCTCGCCAGTTCCGCAGAGCCGGTGCTACTGCACGGGGATTTGCACCACTTCAACATTCTCGCTGCCGGCCCGGGCAAGTGGCTCGCGATCGATCCGAAAGGACTGGTGGGCGAGCCCGCCTACGAGGTCGGAGCGCTGCTGCGGAATCCGCGGCCATCACTGCTGGACCAGGCGCACCCGGAGCAGACCCTCGCGCGGTGCATCGACCTGTTTGCGGACGCCCTCGGGTTCGACCGCCACCGGCTGCGTGACTGGGGAATCGCTCAGGCGGTGCTGTCCGCCTGCTGGTCGGTCGAGGACCACGGCAGCGGCTGGGAGTTTGCGATCACCTGTGCTGAACACCTGTCGGCGGTGCCGGTGTAGGTCACGCCTATGCTGACGCAACTATGACGCCAGAGCCCTGCCTGCCGCCGCTCGCCTGCCCCGTATGCGGGCGCCCCTTACAGCGCATCGAAAACTCGCTGCGCTGCGAGGCGGCGCACTCCTTCGACTTCGCGCGTGATGGCTACATAAACCTGTTGCCCGCCAGGCGAGCGCCGTCCGCCACGGTGGGCGATGCGCCGGAGATGCTGCTAGCCCGGCGGCAGTTCCTCGATAGCGGTCACTACGCACCGTTGGCACAGGCGATCGCTGGCATCGTGTGCGGCGAGGCGAAAGGGCTGATGCGGCCGTTACGGCTGCTCGACGCTGGCTGCGGCGACGGCTACTACCTCGGCGCGGTGCAGTCCGCACTCGAACGGGAGAGCCCCTCGCTTCCGGCCTGCTGCTTCGGCACCGACGTGGCAAAAGCCGCCGTGCGCCTCGCAGCGAAACGCCACCGGCAGGCACTGTTTGTCGTCGCCGACACCACGAAGTCGCTGCCGCTGCTCGATAGCTCGATCGACGTGCTGCTGAATATCTTTGCGCCACGCAACCCGGCCGAGTTCGTCCGCGTTCTCGCTCCCGGTGGCATGCTGCTGGCCGTCCTGCCCGCTCCCGAGCACCTGCTCAGCCTTCGGCTGTCGCTACCGCTGCTGGGTATCGAGGAGAAAAAGGCCGAGCATGTCGAGCAACTGTTCGTGGGTGGACTTCAGCCCGCTGGCAGGCACGACGTTTGTTTCGACCTGTACCTGGACAGCGCAGCGCTGCGGCTGCTCGTCACGATGATGCCCGGCTACCGTCACCTCGCGCCACAGGACCGGCAGGCGCTTGAGAACCTGCCGGGAATGCGGACTGTGGCCGCGTTTACGATCATGCAGTTCCGCAAGGAGGCAGTCGCTGAGACATAGCCGCTGGAGGCCGACGGCACAGCAGGGGTAAAAGACGGCTGGCTTCTCTGGGTGATCTCCCTCACGCTTATGGCCGTACGGTTGGAAAGGAGTAGGGCGGTTGCCTTGCTCGTCGCGTTACCATCGTGAAGGTTTCGTTCGAACAGACTCTCGACCGGCAGTTACGGAGCTAGACGTGCGCCTTTCCTACACCCCCACCCTGCGCAGCACGCCGGCAAGGATCACACTCGCTTTCGCGGTGCTGATCGTGGCGCTCGCGGGCGCGATCGAACGCCCTCGGGCAGCCGCCGCGCACCCGCTGGGAAACTTCACCATCAATCGCTACGCGCAGCTAACGCTTGGCGCGGACTCAGTACGCACGATTTACGCCCTGGACATGGCTGAGATTCCGACCTTCCAGGAGATGGACAGCATCGATCGCGACCACAACGGGACGGTCAGCGACGCTGAACAGTCGGCCTACCTGGGCAAGAAGCTGCCCGAGCTGGCCGGCAACCTGAAGCTCACCATCAACGGCAACAACGTGCCAATGCACGCCGAGTCCGGCACGTTGTCGTTCAGCGACGGCCAGGGTGGGCTAAAGATCCTTCGCATCGACGCCGTATTCACGGGAAAGCTGCCTGCCAACCTGCCGCGGGCAGCAGTTGATGCCCAGGTGCAGGACCACAACTATGACGACCGCCTCGGCTGGAAAGAGATCGTCATTCAGGGCAGCGATAGCGGCGCGGTGAGCAATAGCAGCGTGTTGGCGACAGGGGCCAGCGACGCTTTGCGTTCCTATCCGCAGGATATGCTCGCCAGCCCGCTGAACGTCCACGAGGCCCGCTTCCGCTTTGAGCCAGGCGTGGCAGCGGTGGATCCAGGCCCGCAGAACACCGCCGCACAGGTTGCGAAGCGGACCAGCCGGGCGATCAGTCCCGGCGTGCTGGGCGCGTTCGCGGACTCGGCCGCGACCAAAACCCTGACCGCGCCGGTCATCGCCTTTCTGTTACTTGCTGCCGTGTTCTGGGGAGCCGTTCACGCGGTCGGTCCCGGCCACGGTAAAACGGTGGTCGCCGCCTACCTGGTCGGCTCGAAGGGCACGACGCGACACGCGGTTGTGCTGGGCCTGACCGTGACGGCCACCCACACTGCGAGCACCTATCTGCTTGGCTTCATCACTCTGTTCGCCTCGCATTACGTCGTGCCGGAGAAACTCTATCCCGCGCTGACGCTCAGCTCCGGAGTGCTCGTGGTCGTGCTGGGCGTGGCACTCCTGATCGGGCGGCTGCGCAGTTTGCACGTCTGGCCGTTCCGGGTGAAGCTCGCCATGCCGCAGTTGGGCCCGGCGCTCATGACTGCAGGCGTCGGGGTGCTGGACACGGCGGATGCGAACAGTCAGAACACGCTCAGTCTCACGGAACACAGCCAGATCGCCGCCCACGGCCACTCGCACGGTCCCGCTGCCGGCTCCGGTCTGGACGACGTACACGGTCACTCGCACGGACCTGGAGCAGAATTCGATCCCGGCCACGGTCATAGCCATGCTGTGCCAGGGTTCGACGGCAAGCCGCTCAACTGGCGCAGCCTGCTCTCGCTCGGCGTCTACGGGGGCCTGCTTCCCTGCCCGACCGCGATCGTGGTGTTGCTGACCTCGATTTCGCTGAACCGTGTCGGCTTCGGCCTGCTGCTGGTGGTCGCTTTCAGCTTCGGTCTGGCCGCAGTCCTGACTGGAATCGGGATCATGCTTGTGCAGGCGAACCGGGCGCTGACCCGCTTCTCAAGCGGCAAGTTGAGCGGCCGGGTCGCAACCCTGCTGCCGGTCGCCAGCGCTGCGGCGGTGATCATCGCCGGCCTGCTCATCACTCTGCGTGCTGCCGGACAGGGCAGCATCCCGATGATCTAGACGCCCCGGTCAGGGGCGCGGAGCCAGCCCCGATGCGGCAGAGTGCAGGTAGTTCGGCCCGGGCAGGCCCAGCTTTCGCATCGCCCGGCCGGTGATCGCTTCCAGCACCACCCGCTGCGCGTTCAGCGCGGTCGTGTAGCCGGGGTCATGCGGAGGAGCGACCTCCACCACTTCCAGCCCCACGACGTTCGTCTCATGGCATAGCCGTCGGATGATCGGGAACAGCTCCCGCGTCGTCAGGCCGCCCGGCTCGGGGGTGCCCGTGCCTGGCGCAAAGGCCGGATCGAGCACATCGATATCGACCGAGATGTACAGGAACTCGGGTCCGTCCAGCGCCTCGGCGATGGCGCGCTCCATCACTGCGAAAAAGCTGGTGCGCTCGACTTCGGCCATGAAATGCGAGCGCATGCCCTGACCGCTCATCCAGTCCAGCAGCTCTTCGTCCGGGTAGTAGCCACGCAGGCCGACCTGGATGAAGTTCCGCGCCGGGATATGCTCGTCCTCGATCAGACGTCGAACCGGTGTGCCATGCGTTGCCAGATGGCCCAGCGTGTCGGTGCTGCAGTCGGCGTGAGCGTCGAAGTGGATAACGCCGACTTTGCCCGCGCCGTACACATCGGCCATGGCCGCCGCGTTCGGCCAGAGAATCGAGTGGTCGCCGCCGAGCACGATCGGCAGGGCGCCCGTCTCCGCCACCTCACGCACGAGCGTCCGGATCGGATCCATGGAGCGATCAATACTGAACGGGTCCACGGCGGCATCGCCGTAGTCAACGACGGTGAGCTCCTGGAACGGCTGCACACGGACATGCTGATGGTTGAAGATCGTTGCCGGAGCTGGCAGGGCGCGTTCGGCAGTGCGGATCGCGCTGGGACCGAGCGAGGCGCCGCGCTGTCCAAGCGACATATCGACCGGGGCACCGAGCACCGCCACGTCGACCGCGCCAGCCACGAGGTCCTCCTGGTTGAGACAGATCGGCAGCTTGAGAAACGTCGGGATGCCCGCCCATGCTGGCTGCACGCCGTAGCGATTGAGGTTGATCGGTCCCGGCTCGCGCTTCGGATCGTGCGAGCGGTCGGTCCGTTCACGCCACGCCTCGCCGCTAATTCCCGCTGCCATTGCTTTTCTCCTCCGGCCGCTGCTTGCCGTCAGGTCTCGACCTGTCGCGCCAGTCTAGCATGCGGTCGGGTAGCCGCCGGAAGCGGTACAATCTGGCCCGTACAGCACGAGATCGCGGCGAACATCCGCCGGCTGCCCGGTTTAACAGATGGAGGTTCTGTGTCTCTCGATAGCTACGTGCGTGCGGCGCCCAAAGCGGAGCTGCATGTTCATCTCGAAGGGGCGATCCTGCCCGAGACGCTGCTGGTGCTGGCGCGCCGCAACGGCGTCACCCTGCCCGCGGACAGCGTGGAAGGCATTCGTCGCTGGTTCGTCTACCGCGACTTTCCCCACTTCATCGAGATCTTCGTGACGATAGTCTCGTGTATGCGCACCGTCGAGGACTACGAACTCGTCGCCTATGAGTTCGGCGTCGAGATGGCACGCCAGAACATACGCCACGCCGAGGCGACATTTTCGCCGAGCACCCACGCCTGGCTGGGCGTCCCTACGGAAACCTGGCTCCGCGGCCTGACGCAGGGCCGCAAGCGGGCGGAAAAAGAGTTCGGGGTCACGATCCGCTGGGAGTTCGACGTCGTCCGAAGCGTTGCTGATCCTACGACGCTGTTTCCGAAGGCAGATTACACCGTCGGCGCAGCCATAGACGGGATGAGTGACGGCGTCGTCGCGCTTGGTCTGGGCGGCAACGAGGCTGCCGGACCGCCCGAGCCGTTTGCGCCGTACTTCGACCGGGCCAGAGCGGCCGGACTGCGCAGTTCCCCCCACGCCGGCGAGCACGCCGGTCCGGCGAGCGTCTGGGGAGCAATCAACGCGCTAGGCGCCGACCGGATCAGCCACGGGGTGCGGTCAATCGACGACCCGTCGCTCGTCGCGCAGCTCGCAGAGCGCCGGATCGCGCTGGCTGTTGCCCCAACCAGCAACCTCTGTCTCGGCGTCTACCCCGACTTCGCTGCACATCCGCTGCGGCGCCTATACGATGCGGGCGTGCCGATAAGCATTAGTTCCGACGACCCGCCGTTATTCAACACGACCTTGAACGACGATGCTGCCCTGCTGGCCGATCCGTTTGGTCTCGATGTTGCAGCGATCGACGAGATCCTGCTGAACGGTGTCCGTCACAGCTTCCTGCCAGACCCGGAGAAGCAACGCCTTGAGACTGAATTCAGGGTGCAACTGAAAGCCCTCAAGGCCGTGCATCTTGGGATGAATGGTTAGTCGGAATGCGCCTGCGTCACCCCTGTATGGCTGCGGCATTAGCGATCGTTGGCGAGGATCAGCGTGGCATGTGTGGTCATGTGACCGCCCTGGTTGGAGAGCAGCGCTGTGCGGGCGTTGGAGACCTGACGTTCGCCGCACTGACCGCGGAGCTGGCGCACGGCTTCGACGATGAGCTGCATGCCCGGCATGCCCGTCTCCGACAGAAGGCCGCCCGATGTGTTCATCGGCTGCGAGCCGCCAGGCCGTGTCTTGCCGTCCTCCACAAAGGCGCCGCCCTCGCCCTTTTTGCAGAAGCCGTAGTCCTCGAGCGTGATGATCGGCACGATCGAAAATGGATCGTACAGCTCCAGCACATCGATATCGCTCGGCCCGAGCCCCGCCATTTTGTAGGCGGTCTCGCCCGACTTCTTCGCGCCGGAGACGGTCCACTGGTCGCGCTGTGGCAGTGACCAGGCCGGGTGCGACTGACCGAAGCCGCGCAGATAGACAGGCTTCTGTTTCAGATCGCGGGCGCGTTCGGCCGAACAGACGATCGCCGCTGCGGCGCCGTCGGTGATCGGGCAGCAGTCCAGTAGGTGGAAAGGCTCCGCGACGTAGCGGGAGTTGGCCCGCTCCTCGTGCGTGATCGGCGTGCGAAACACCGCGTTGTGGTTCATCGTTGCCCAGGAACGGTCGGAGATGGGTACGCAGCCTAGCTGATGGTCGGTCAGCCCATACTCGGCCATGTAGCGCCGGGCGATCATCGCGTAGCCGGGCGGGGCGCCGAACATGCCGAACGCCGCATCTTCCGACTCCCGCGCCCGCGCATAGCTGGCGCGAGACCCGGTCATGGGGTTGTCGCCGTAACTGATCACCGCGACAGTGCACAGCCCTTCCTCGATCGCCATAGCCGCGTACTGGATCAACGAAGCCGTGCTGGCGCCGGCGTTGTCGAGCGTCGCCGTCACTGCCGGCATCTTGATGCCGAGCTGCTGGCTGATCCGGGCGCTGTACAGCATCTGGAAGTCTGACGTCGGCGCCTTGGTCAGCACCGCATCGATCTCGTTCTTGTCGATGCCGCAGTCGCGGATCGCGTTGCGAATCGCCTCGACCGTCAGGCTGTCAGCCGAGCGGCCGGGGAGCTTGCCGTACGCGGTGTTGCCCACGCCGACGACGCAGTACTTGTTGCTTACCGACATCCGTATCCCTCCTGAGTTGGTCGTGCGGTGCGGTCTGGCCGGCTACCGCTATCCAGGCCGGCCTGCGTTGCCCGGTTTCCGCATGGGTGTCAGGCCGGACGAAATTTCGGTAGCGTGATCTCATCGGTGACATCGTCGTAGACGATCTGGACCGGCATGCCGACCCGGATCGCGTCGTTGGCGCAGTCCACGATGTTTGAGTACAGGCGCGGGCCTTCCTCGAACTCGATCGCCGCGACGTTGTAGGGCACGTCCTGCTTGAAGGCTGGATTGTAAACCTGGTGCATGATCACAAAGCTATACACTGTGCCACGGCCGCTGACCAGCGCCCACACTGCGCCGTCGTCCAGGCACTCTGGACAAAACGACGCGGCCGGGTAGCGGAAATGTCCGCAGCCCGTGCACTGCTGCAGTTTCAACGCGTGTTGCCTGGCGGACTCCCAGTAGGGTCGCGTCTCGTCGGTGATCTCCGGCAGTGGCTTGCTGTACACGTTGGCTGTCATTGCCCATCCTCCTTGAGTGCGATCGTCACAGTGCGAGATCAGAAGCCTGCGGCAGGAGGATTGTCCGGCGATATACTGGCTAACGTCCAGCACCTGCATACCCTGCAAATGTGTAATGCATCATCTGGCCAGGCGTGCTGCAGCTTCTGCGTATACGCCTGGTCGCGTTAATGAGTGAATACGCTCACGCTTCCGCCACAAGAACTATATCGCCGGTCAACCCTGACATCGTACTGTTAGCATTAGTCATCCGTAAATATCCGGTCCGGTTAGATATGTTAACGTTACGAGGATCCTTCCCGGACCATGCACCAGCAGGTAATCAGTTCTTCACGACCGTCAACCGCGCTCTATCGTTATCTGCGGAAGGCACTAACGCGCCTGCGCTGGGGAACGCTCGCAGCGCTGCTGCTGATTACTGTGGCGCAACCGGCGACGGGATATCTGAATCTGCCGGCATGGCTGCTGGTTCTCGCCTTCGCCGCCTACAGCGGGCTAATGTACCTCCTGCAGGTACGGCTCGAACGGCTGCGCTCGTTCCGGCTGCTGGCGATTCTCGATCTGCCCGTGGCCGGGGCGTTGTACCTGCTTGCGAACGAGGCTGGCGGGCCGCTGTTCATCCTGCTGTTCCTGGTACTTGGCTCCGCTGCCGTAATTATGACCCTCCGGGACAGTCTGCTCTACACCGCAGCGACGGCGATCACGGCAGCGGCGATCGACACAATGCTTGGCTATTGGTCGCCCGTTGGTGGCGATGTGCGGAAACTGGCCACGCGGGTGGTGATGCTCGCCCTGGTCGGCGCGGGGACGGCCATTCTCGCCCGGCGGCTGGCGCTGGAGTATGAGGCTACGGCTGAGAGCCGCGGCACGGTCGAACGGCTAGCTGAGCGCGCCGAGATGCGCGCCGAGTTTTTAGCAACAGTGACGCACGATCTGCGCACGCCGCTCACGGCGGTCAGCGCCGGTCTGGGCATGTTGAAAATCAGCTCCGACAGCCGGCTGCGCGCTGATGAGCAGGACCTGCTGGTGAACGTACGCCGCAACGTCGAGCGCCTCAGCGTACTGATCGATGACCTGCTCACTTTCAACCAGCTCGGAAGTGGCAGCATGCAGCTCGATCGCGAGCCGGTCGATCTGCGGTCAATCGTGCTGGATTCGGTCTCCGGGGTTCACCCGCTGATTCACGAGAAAGGCCAGACGCTAGAACTGGATCTGCCCGAGCCACTGCCAATCATGGGCGATGCACGCCGGCTGGAACAGGTGGTGGTGAACCTGCTCGCCAATGGCAGCCGCCACACCCCTGCCGGCACCCGGATCCTGATCAGCGGCCGGATTCAGGACGGCTCCGTGCTGCTCACCGTAATGGACACCGGCGGCGGTATTCCACAGGACGAGCTCGATGCGATCTTTCAACGGTTTTACCGCCTTCGTCCCGGGTTGCTCGAAGGCGGTTCGGGCCTCGGTCTCGCAATCGCCAGAGCACTGATCGACGCCCACGGCGGGCGGATCTGGGCCGAGAGCGATGTTGGGCAAGGCACCACGTTTCATATTTCCTTGCCGCGGTACCAGGGTGAGGAGTCGGCCACGGCTGCGGCTACGGACCCCGAATGAAACCCGATTCAGCCGCCGGTCCACGAGAAAGAGGGCACAACAAATGAAAGTACTGATTGCCGATGATGCGCGGGATGTTGCCGAGGTGGTTGCTTTCGGGGCGCGCATGATCTGGCCGGATTGTCAGGTCGTCAGTGCCGGCAGCGGCCGCGAGGCGCTGCGACGGTTCGCTGAAGAGAGCGCGGACATCGTGATCCTCGACATCTCGATGCCGCCCCCGGATGGATACGAGGTTTGCCGGGAGATCAGGAAAACCTCGCAGGTACCGATCCTGTTTCTTTCTGTCCATGACTCAACGCTCGACAAGGTTCGCGGCCTCGACCTGGGCGCCGATGACTATCTGACCAAGCCCTTCGATCACCTCGAATTGCTCGCTCGTCTTCGAGCGCTGGTGAGGCGCTCCAACAGCCTGTTAAAGCCGCCTGCCGCGCCACGCTACAGCTCCGGTGATTTCTCGATCGACTTCGCCTCGCACGAAGTGCGCATCGGTGAAAAAGCTGTCGCGCTCACTTCGACAGAATACCGATTGCTGGAGGAACTCGTCCGCCATGCCGGCACGGCGATGCCGCATCGATATCTGTTGACTCAGGTATGGGGAAGCGAATGCACCGGCGATGTGCACTATCTCAAGGTCTTCGTGCGCCGCCTGCGGCAGAAGCTGGGCGGCGATGACGGTCAGAACCACTACATCCAAACAGAATGGGGCACCGGCTACCGCTTCGTGCCGGCAGCCTGAGCGGGGAGCGAGCAGCACACCCTGGTCTCCGCGCCGCTGGCGGGCAACCACGCCGTCATGCAGGTGCAGGCGCCAGGCTGTCGCGCCAGCCCAACCGCAACGCCTGCTCGGATAACCCTGCGTCTCCTCAAACCGGCCGTTCTTGTACAGCGCCCAGGCGAGCTCATCGTCGGCGAAACACTCGGTTTGGCTGATACCGCAGCCTGGGCGCGCCCTTCGCCGACGATCGCCCGTGCATCCACCGCCTGGCGCATCACCTCGATCGCACCGGGTATGTCGCCCAGCAACTCACACGGGTAGGACATATGCGTATTTGAGCTCAGGTCCGGGCACAGACCTTCCATCGCCTGTGCGGAGGCAAACGCCTGACCATAGCGACCGAGCTGCACCTGTGCATGAATACTGCTCCTCTGCCGCCCCTGGCTGAGACCGGGCGGCGCTCCGCTTCACGTTGAAACGGTTGTGTCGACAAGGAAAACGGTACCCGTCAGGTGTGAACGTGCCGGTAACCAACAGTGAGCGAACCGTGAATAGTGGTGAACGCGCGTTCACCATTGTTTACGCCACTTTCACCAGTGGTCACCGCCGTGTTTACCATCTGTCGTTACGGTTGGAAGGAGCGGGCCTCACACGGCGGGCCAGGCAACCGGCGCCTGGTGAGTCGGCGAACGATGCCACGCCAGGGAAAGGAAGCTCTTCGAATATGAGCAAACACCATCGCCTATTCCGGCCCAGACTGACCGCCCTCGCGGCCGTTGTCGCAGGCAGCGCCCTGCTACTGGCCTCGCACGCTCCTGTATACGGCCAGACACCAGCCGCGCCGCCCGCGCCGAACAACGTCGGCACGACGGTGCCCCTGCCATACAACGGCGCCAATGCCACCCAGGTAAATCCATCGCTGGTGGGGCCGATCCAGCTGCTGCGCTCTGGCACGATGGATTTTACCGATCCTCAGGCGCCGACGATCACGATCCCCCTCTACCTGGGCCACATGCGTGACGGCACGAATGTCTGGTACATCCTGACTGACACCGATGACAAAGGAAATTCCGAGCAGCTCGGACTCAACTACTCAGCAAAGCTGACCTATTCATCGGTGGGCAAAGCTGTCCGCAGCGCAACAATTGACAAGACGGGCAATCTGACCTTCGAGAAGGGCACCGTCGACTTCAGCCCCGCACGCAACATTGTGCCCGGTGACGCGCCCAACTTCTTCCCACCAAAATCGATGCAACCGGGGTCGGTCGGCGACGCCGACTACACGCCGATGATCCGCATTGAGAACGCCGGCGGCCACATCTACGATGCGCCCGTGATCGCGATGGGGGTTGGCCCCAAAGCGCTCGGGTTCTGCGACGGTAATCCGGACTACAGCATCGTTCACGATCGCGTCGCAAAAATCTGCCCCGACCAGGGGACCGTGACGATCAAGCTGACGCCGATCTTCACCTTCACCCGGCCGGCGCTTTACATGAGCATGGATGCATCCGATCCGCTGCCGGCGGCACTTGATGCGGCGACGTTCGCGCCGGCTATGGCCGACATCCCGGTCGGTCATGATGATGGTGCGTTCAGTGCCCTTGAGCGGCTGTTCGTCGTTGCCAACGGCCCGACCGGCGCCGACAACCCGCAACGGCAGGGTTTGAACAGCGCCCTCGGTGATGGCAAGCTTTCCAACGGCGCAGATCGCCCACCGCTGAACGTCATCGGCGGCATCCCGAACCTCACGCTCGACTACAGCCCGCTGTGGGATCTCAACCTGGCCGAGTGGACGCAGAACGCGATCGACCTGGGCTACCGCTCCCGCATCACGGACGAATTCCAGTTCCTCGGCCTGGCTCGGGACGGCTGGATCACGGGTCCGATGGGCAAGCCGTTCGGCTCCACGGGATTAATCGTCAACTGCCCCGTCGTCTTCCGCTACGAGTAGCTCATCCATCTCGAGCAGCATCATGCGGTCGTAAGCAGTCCCCGTCTCGCGTCCATCAGGGCGAGAGGCGGGGACTGCCATCTTCCAGAGCAGGGCACCGGCCCGCCCGACGTCAAACCTGCAATGACAGCGCCGCTTTGCCGGCTGCTGAAAGCGAACGGAGCCATGACGGCACTTGTCGAAGCGCTCCGGCAGCTCGGCCTTGAGAGCGAAGTCAGTCTTTCGGGCCGCTGGGCAAGCTTCGAGGGCAACCGCTGTACCGTGTATGTCGCCGAGGCAGCCAGCGGCGGCTACTACACCTGGTGCGCTGAGCCTGCGGCGCGTACGGTCCAGTTCCACCACAGCCCCACCGAGGCGATCCAGGCAGGCCTGCAACGGGCCGGCGCCTGAAGGACGCATTCCCCGGGCGACAGAAGGAGACCGCCGATGGGCCGGTGCTTATGGTGCCGGCCTTTTCGCCTCCTGCCGCCGAACTAACAGTGCTCGCTACTCCGAGAGTACGTTGACGGCCACCGTGTCGCGGTCGTACCGTCGCGCTGTCGGTGCTTGCCAGAAGACCGGCGGCGACGGAGGTGCGGCATGGCAGTCACCCGACTCGAGGTGCGATCACGCGGACCGTATGAAGATGGCGCGGCGTTCGGCGTCGCGGGCGCATACGAGCGGATCGATGGCAGCCTCCACGTCGCCGTCGATCCCACGAATGCGCGCAGCACAGCGATCGTCGACCTGGACAAAGCCGAGCGCGACAGCAATGGCATGGTGCGCTTTGTCGCAGACTTCTGCCTGTTGCAGCCGGTCGATGCCAGCCGAGCCAATCGCAGGCTCCTGCTCGACGTGGTCAACCGGGGCCGAAAGACGGTGCCCGGCTCGATCAACCGCGCTCCGGCAGAGCCAGTGCCAACAGAGCGCATCGCGGCAGGTGATGCGTTCCTCATGCGGCGTGGCTGGACCATCGCCTGGTGTGGCTGGCAATGGGACGTGATCAGGGGATCTGGCCTGATGGGCATCGAGGTGCCCCAGGCGCTGGAGAATGGCCGGCCGATCGTGGGGCAGGTCATGGTCCAGTTCCAGCCGAGCGCCAGCGAGCCAGACCACTTGCTCGCTGACCGCCAGCACCGGCCCTACCCGGTTTCCGATCCAGACGATCCGGCGGCTGTGCTGACCGTGCGGGACTCGGTCGATGGGGAGCGAATCGTAGTCGAGCGCGAGCGCTGGGAGTTCGCTGGAGATGACGGCGGCCGGGCGTGGCCAGACCGCAATCGAATTCGGCTCGAAGGCGGTTTTGAGGCCGGGCGAATTTATGAAGCCGTCTATCGCACCGACAACTGCCCGGTGGCAGGCGCAGGACTGCTCGCCCTCCGCGACGCTGCATCTTTTCTGCGCTATGGGGACGAGCCGTCCGGCAACCCCTCTGCCGGCCGCATCGACTTCGCCTTCGCGATCGGCGTCTCGCAGACCGGGCGTCTGCTGCGAGAATTCGTCTACCTGGGCCTGAACCTCGATGAGCAGGGCAGGCCAGTGTTCGACGGCCTGCTGGCCCGAACAGCCGGAGCGCATCGCGGCGAGTTCAACCACCGCTACGCGCAGCCCTCCGCGCAGGCGGCGCGTGGCTTTGGTCAACTGCCACCGTTTACCGACGACGCGCAGGCGGATCCCTTCACAGGCAGCGCCGATGGCCTGCTGTCCCACCAACGCGCAATCGGCGGCGTGCCGAAGATCTTCTACACTAACACCGCGGCCGAGTACTGGCCCGGCGATGTCTCCCGCGGCGATGCTTCCCTGATGCACACGGCACAGACGGCCCCGGCCGGCGCAACAGACCTGGAGCCGCCTGGAGAGGTGCGCATCTACTACTACGCCGGCACACAGCATGTCGCAGGCAACTTGCCACTGACATCGGTGAACCCCCTGGATGGCTCGCGGGCTGCGAACAACTTCAACGTGATCGACTACACCCTGCTCAACCGGGCTGCCCTCGTGAGGCTGGAGCAGTGGGTGACCGCTGGAGAGCAACCCCCTGCAGGCACTTTCCCGCGACTCGCCGACGGCACCGCAGCCACAATCGAGCAGGTGCTGGAGAGTATCGCCCGCATTCCCGGCGCGGTGCTGCCCGATCGAAGCCGGCTTCCCGGCTCCCGGCGCATAGACCTCGGGCCCGACGCCGGGCGTGGCATCGGCCGCTTCCCGGCGGTCCCCGGCGAGTCCTACACGGCTTACGTTTCAGCCGTAGATGCGGACGGCAATGAGACTGCTGGCATCCGCCTGCCTTCGGTGTCGCTTCCGGTCGCGACCTACACCGGCTGGACCCCGCGCCATCCATCAACCGGCG